>CAIPII010000114.1 GCA_903865035.1 uncultured Burkholderiales bacterium
GACTCAATGATTCAAATTCAGATCCAAAATGATTCTCGCTATTTGAAAATTTCAGTGGTTGATCAAGGATGCGGTTTTTTAAGCGATCCTAATCAGTTCTTTCAAATTTTTGTTCGTGGCGATTCAGGGAAAAAATCTGGTTTTGGCCTAGGACTTTTTATCTCCAAAACGATCGTAGAGGCCCACGAAGGCACTATATTTGCCGAAAATATTTCGCCCCAAATTGGTGCAAGAGTTACCATAACCCTGCCAATTTTAGAACAACCCAATATCTCAAGCTCCGTGCCATTCATTCATCCTCTGGCAGCGAATCAATAAATGGAAAACTTAATGATTCAAACAGTTCACAAAGTGATGATCATAGAGGATGACGTTGGCATTTCGTCGCTTTTGGCTTCTCAAGGCATCAGCATGAATTTGGATGTAAATTGTGCCAATTGCGTAAAAGACGCGATGGATCATCTCAAGAACTACGAGCCTGATTTGGTTTTACTCGATTTGGGACTACCCGATGCAGACGGTAAAACCTTTATAAAGACCTTTCGATTGAAATCTGACAATCCAATCTTGGTCATTTCCTCAAGAACCCAAGAGTCAGAAAAGGTAGACGCCCTCAACGCAGGTGCCGATGATTACTTGACAAAGCCGTTCGGACTCAATGAGCTAAAAGCCAGGATCAATGCTCTTTTAAGACGACACCAAACCATTAACAATGCTGCCAATTTAATGAAATTGGGTGATATAGAAGTGGACTGGGCTCGCAGAATCATTACCAAAAAGGGGGATCCCGTCAATTTAAGCCCCATCGAGTTCGAAATTTTAAATATACTAGCGACCAGTCGTGGAAAGGTTGTGACTCATCGCAACCTTTTGGCTAAAGTTTGGGGGGGAGCTCATACAGATGACCACCATTATTTACGAATTTACATGGGCCACTTAAGAAAAAAATTAGAACATGATCCAACTCAACCTCAATATTTACTCACGGTCGCCGGCGTCGGATACCGATTAGAGGTTTAAGTTATCGCACTCTATTTTTTATTCATAGCCTTCTCCAACCTTTACAAATTGTTTTAAAAGAGGAAAAAAATGTCACTCAGTAATCCGGAGTATTCCAACTCCAAACTGTTGCAACCTGTGCAAATTCAAAATGAGCACAGCCACATCAAAGGTAGCCTTGCCTCACTCGCATTGATGGCCATTGGCGTTGTGTTTGGAGACATTGGTACGAGTCCTTTGTACGCGCTCAAAGCCTGCTTTGATCCGACAAGTGGAATTCCCATGACACCAGAGTCGATCAATGGCGTTTTGTCCTTGGTCTTTTGGGCTTTCATCTTGGTGGTCACCGTCAAGTACGTCTTCTTTGTGATGCGAGCGAGCAATAACGGTGAAGGTGGTATTTTGGCCTTGATGGCCTTGGCACTCAGATCAGCAAAAACCAAATCCAAAAAAGCGGGTTTCCTGATCGTGGTAGGCGTCCTGGGAGCTTGCCTCTTCTACGGCGACGCAGTGATCACTCCTGCCATCTCAGTGCTCTCCGCCATCGAGGGCTTGACCGTGGTGTCTGATAACTTCACACGGTTTGTGATTCCCTTGACTTTGGTGATTTTGATTGCACTCTTTGTGCTTGAGCGCAGGGGAACTGCCATTGTGGGTAATCTCTTTGGTCCCATCATGGTGCTTTGGTTTGGTGTGATCGGAGTGATGGGGATTGTTCAGATCCAAGAAGCGCCAGAAATATTGTGGGCCATCAATCCCGTCTATGCAGTGAGTTTCATGTACCACCAAGCGGGTATCGCTTTCACGGTTTTAGGCGCTGTGTTCTTGGTGCTAACTGGTGCCGAAGCGCTTTATGCCGACATGGGACACTTTGGCATCAAGCCCATTCAAACCGCTTGGTTAGGCCTTGTCATGCCTTGCTTGCTGCTCAACTACTTTGGTCAAGGCAGCTTACTCCTTCACCACCCAGAGGCGGTTAGCAATCCCTTTTTCTTGATGGTTCCACAAAGCTACACACTGGCTTTGGTGATCTTGTCAGCATTGGCCACAGTCATTGCCTCCCAAGCTTGTATTTCTGGCGCCTATTCCATGACCAGTCAAGCCATTTTGCTGGGATTTGTGCCTCGCATGAAAATTGACCACACCTCAGAGCGAGAAATCGGTCAAATTTACGTCCCGTTCATCAACTGGGTACTGTGCTTGATTGTGATTTTTGTGGTGCTTGGTTTCCAAAAATCTGACAATTTGGCTGCAGCCTATGGCATCGCAGTTTCCACCACCATGCTCATGACCACCGTTTTGGCAGCCGTTGTGATGCACGATGTTTGGAAATGGAAAATGCTCAATGTGGCGAGCATCATCACGGTCTTTACCATCATTGATTTGGGCTTCTTTGCCTCCAATCTCTCCAAAGTGATTGAGGGTGGATGGTTCCCATTGGTCATTGGTGGATTCAGCTTTTTGCTCCTCATGACTTGGTACCAAGGGCGACAATTGCTCAGAGAGCGCGCCATCAATAATGGCATTCGACTCACAGAGTTCATTCCGTCTCTCATCAGCCACCCACCCCACAGAATTGGGGGCACCTCCGTCTTTTTAAATGCACACATCGATTTTGTGCCGCCGGCGCTCCTTCACAACTTGAAGCACAACCATGTACTGCATGAACAAGTGATCTTTTTGAAACTGAGCATTTGGGACGTGCCCAAAGTCAATCCTGATCAACGACTCGCGGTCAAGGAGCTTGACAAAAACATCTACATCGTCCGCGCAGTCTATGGCTTCAAAGAAACCCCTGATACAGGACAAGTCATGAATTTGCTCAGGGAGCAATACAACATCGATTGCCCTCCCATGGAGACCTCCTTCTTCATGGCCAGAGAGTCCTTGGTTGCCAAAGAAATCCCACAAATGGCGATGTGGCGTGAGTCGATCTTCATTTG
This sequence comes from uncultured Burkholderiales bacterium, assembly GCA_903865035.1. Lineage (GTDB taxonomy): Bacteria > Pseudomonadota > Gammaproteobacteria > Burkholderiales > Burkholderiaceae_C > Limnohabitans. Next base: position 2,943 of record CAIPII010000114.1, read on the forward strand.
GATGATGCAAAACGCAGCCAGAGCGTCCGACTTCTTCAAAGTCGATCCAGGACGACTCATCGAGTTGGGTGCAAAAATCGAACTCTGATCGACACCAACAAGCACAAAGGGTTGTGAAGAGCGCCATGCGCACATCACAACCCTTTTTTCATTGAAGCTTCACTTCAATGCTTCAACCAAATAGCAAGGATTTGATCACCACTGGCACCACACCAGTGGGCTCCATCTTTTGCCCAAGGTCCACATAATCGAGCTCCTTTAAGGTCACCCCATCAACGCAAACCAGGGGACAAGCCAAATGCAACTCATCCCTTAGGATGCGACCCATGGAAGCCGCCACATCCCCATCAATCAAGACGAACAGCGGCTCCACTCTGTCTCCTCGGGGCGAAACAAAACGCTCTATGGCTTTGGCCAGTCTGAGCAAATGAGCGTGCTCTGGTTCACAGCTCCAAGTCAAAGACAGTGCCAATTTCTCGCCTCCTGAAAGCCCCAAACGCATGGCCGCATTCTGCATGGCTACATGGAGATCATTTTCAGACGTGACTTCTGTGAATGGGTCCTCAAGGCGCAAAACAGGCACATTGTGCACTGGAAGAGCTTGATCATCACTCATGAAAATCGTGTTTCCACTGACTTGAATCGTGAACTGCGAGGCGCCAATGACAGTTGCTCGAATTCTTTCAGCCGAATCAATCACCGGAATGGCCAACCGCCCCTTGAGTTGACTCACCAATTCCAGCGCGAGCGTGTTTGCAATATCACCGTGCAGCGGGGTTGAGGCATCAAAAATGTACTCCGATACACCACCCGAAAAGGTGATGAACTTGGGATCATGATTCCTGACCAAGTTGGGTGTGAGCAGCAACTCCTTTGAGAGCCCTTGCAACTCGAGTCCCAAAATGTGATCAACCAAGACCTGAGCCAATCTGTGCACAATGCTTTGGCGACGGCTTGGGTCTTGAACGGTTTGCAACGTGGGCTCCAACCCCAAATCGATGGCTGCCAATCGAGCAGAATCATCCATTCTTGTCCAAAGACCTTGTGAATCTTGAGCCAACAACCTTCCACCAACTGCAACAGCACAAACGCTCAAGACCTTACCTTGATCGACCAGAGCCAATTTGGTGGTGCCCCCACCAATATCCACATGCAAGCCGCACTCAAAACGGCGCGCAGATAAGGCTGTGGCACCAGAACCATGGCAAGCCAAGATGGCCTCTAATTCGTGTCCAGCACTTGCACAAACAAACTTGCCCGCCTGGGACGCAAAAATCTCATCAATGGCCTTTGCATTGCTTTTTTTAATGGCCTCCCCAGTCAATATCACTGCACCGGTGTCGATCTGCTGAGGGGTCATTGAAGCCTCAAGGTAACAATGGTCCACGAAGTCGCTCAAGTGCTGTGCATCTATGCTTCCATTGGGTAAGAACGGGGTGAAGACGATCTTTGATCTCCAAACCACCTCTCGCCTCACAACCACAAAGCGACTGGAGTGACTCTCGGACAAGCGTTTGAGCTGTACTCGAGAAAACATCAGGTGTGATGTGGAGCTCCCGATGTCAATGCCTACGGTTTGAAAGACAACGTTATCTTGTTCCCAAATCGATTGAGCAAGCCCA
>CAIPII010000115.1 GCA_903865035.1 uncultured Burkholderiales bacterium
CAAATTGCCCGCGTAGGTCAATTTGTCGACGTTCACAATGGGCTCATCCTTTTGTTCCAGCCAAGTGTGAACAAAATTGCTTCCAATGAAGCCCGCGCCCCCTGTGATGAGAATGGTCATTTTTCTTCCGTTTCGAGAACCGTGTTTCGGATAAGTTCGCGCAGTATTTTCTTCTCTGGGAAACTCAAAGTTCTCTCAAGCGTCTTTCGCACTTGAAGTAGCAGGTGACGATCGATTTCTTGAGGAATGCCGCGGCTGGCTTGAAGTTCTTCCCTCAAATCTTCTCTCAAGTCTTCAGGCTCCTCGGACCACCATGTTTTAACCACTTCTTCAAACTTGGGGCGAATTTCTTCCAAATTAACGGGCGCTGCCTGGGGTGCAGGTGCGTTGTGATTGGCGTTGTTGCCTTGACCCTTTCCTTGAGTGAGGTCTCTAGCCGCTTGAGGGTGCAGAATCACTCGGCGATCGGCCTGAGACAAAAGGCGCACCCAACCTGGATCCTCTTTGGAGAGTTGGTCCATTTGGCGAACCGATTCATCAGTCAAGAGGTGCACGCTGATGCCTGAGAGTTGAGCATCGTCAACGAGCCCCAAAAGGCGTTCATCGTCGCTGGCGATGAAGAGGTGATCACAACCTTTTCTCTCGGTCAAGCGCTTCAAATCATGGCTTAAGGTCTGAAAGAGTGAGATACCGCCATCCATGGAGTGAGGCACCACGCTTCTGTGGATTTGGTCTTGAGGGTATTGGCCGTCGTGCTTGTCTGCGTACCAATAGACCCGGTTGACTTCGACCATGAGGCCATTTTGAATCAAAAGTGAGCTCAGCACGTGGTTCAAATTGTGGCGATTGATGCCCTCTCCTGATGGTTCATTGATTTGGCCCAACAACCAAGTGATGTAACGTGCGTCAATGAGTGCAATGCAAGATCCATTGCTGGAGTAGTTCTCATAACGTGAAGAGGAGCTCATGTGGTTATCTCGTTTCATATTGAATAAAGTAAAAAAAGTCTAAAGGGTAGCTAATCAATTGAGCCGAATTCAAATGCTTCTCCAAGCGCTTTGCTTAAAGCTTGAGACAAATTGACGCACAAAAGTGGCGCCCGAGCAAAGATTCAAGAAAAGAGAAAAAGCAGTAAAACAGCTGTATAAATTGGGTAGCAGGAAAGCGTATTTAGGCTCCCTTGATGCAATTTTAACACTTTTTATGTCTATTTGAAAACAAAGGCCATGCTATGCCCCGAGCTTTGAGGGCTCGGGTCTGCTCTTTCAAAGGCGATAGAATGAAGATGAAACGTTTTAAATCACAACGTTCATTGAAAGTTTTTTAAAACGCACAACGACCTTGAAGCCTCAACACACTCACAAAATGGATCAAACCGTACTGGTCACGGGTGGAGCGGGCTTCATTGGATCGCACACGGTGTTGGAGCTCCTACAAGCGGGTTTTGATGTCATCGTTTTGGATAATTTTCTCAACAGCGATCCGTCAGTTCTTGCTCGGATCAAGCGCTTGGCCCAAGAGCCCTTGAGTCTAGGTTTGAGTTTCAAGCACTTCGAGATGGATGTGAGAGATGAGGCAGGTCTCATTGAAGTTTTCAAAGCCCACAGAATAGCTGGCGTGATCCATTTTGCTGGTCTCAAAGCGGTGGCAGAGTCTTTTGAACAACCGCTAGCCTACTGGGACACCAATGTGGGTGGAACCATGGCTTTGGCTCGTGTCATGAAGCGATTTGACGTGAATCACTTGGTTTTTTCGTCCTCTGCTTTGGTCTATGGCCTACCCAAACTTATTCCTATTCAAGAGAACTCCGAGCTTGACGCTGTTAACCCTTATGGTCGCACCAAACTCATTTGTGAGAAGTTTTTGACCGACGTTTGTTTTGCAGATTCAAGATTCAATGTTGCACTCTTGCGCTACTTTAATCCTGTAGGGGCGCATTCAAGCGGATTGTTGGGCGAGTCGCCCAATGGAATTCCCAATAATTTGATGCCCTTGGTGTGTCAAGTAGCTTCAGGCGAGCGTGCACAACTCTCCATCTTTGGAGATGATTACGACACAGCAGATGGAACCTGCATCAGAGACTACATTCACGTCATGGATCTGGCGCAAGGCCATGTGCTCACCTTGAAGTCGATGTTGGGGCTCTTGAGCTTGCCCGCATTATCAAGACTTTCTGTTCTTAACTTTGGCACAGGTCAAGGAGTGAGTGTGAAAGAGTTGGTGGATTGTTTCGAGGCTGTCAATCGGGTCAAAGTTCCTCACTCCATTGCTCCTAGGCGGGATGGGGACGTTCCCATTCTGGTGGCAAACCCCAACAAAGCATTTGAGAGCTTGGGCTGGAAGGCCAATAGAAATCTCATCTCCATGTGCCAAGATGCGTGGCGTTGGCAGCAGCAAAATGGATTGCATCTTTAAGTCCAAGTCTTAATGATACAAGTCTATTTTGTGGCCAGGGATCTTTTCAATCCAAATTTACAAAAACCTGTAATTTGAAGAATGAATCTTCAATTTACAGGTTTTTTTAACTGAACATCCAACACGTCAAAGAGGGCTGATTCATTCCTGGCTAGAACTAAAACACAAGCCAATGGGTTGATCCTGAACCGAGATTACTGCAGTCTTGGTTTTCAGATATTGTTGATTTGATCTGGGGTCTTGTGTGAATTAAAAAATTTGGCAACCGATTGACTTTGAATTCAATAGGCGCCACTTCGGCTCAAAACCACGTTCACGGTTTTGAAAAGGATGACCAGGTCATACCACAGTGACCAGTTCTTCACGTACCAAGTGTCCAAGTAAACGCGCTGTTCGTAGTCCATGTCGTTACGACCACTCACTTGCCAAAGCCCTGTCAAGCCGGGTCTCACCATCAAGAAGTAGCCCACATCATCTCCGTACTTCTCGAGCTCAGCTTGCACAATGGGCCTTGGACCCACCAAGCTCATCTCCCCTTTGATGACATTGATGAGTTGAGGCAACTCATCAAGGCTGGTTTTTCTGATGAACCTTCCAATGCGAGTGATCCGCGGGTCGTCTTTGATTTTGTGGTCTTTTGACCATTGTTCTTTTAGCGTCGGGTTTTGAGCGATGAGG
>CAIPII010000116.1 GCA_903865035.1 uncultured Burkholderiales bacterium
ACGCCGGACGGTGCTGAAACTCACGCGCCTCGCCCACCATGTGGATGCGCGCCAAATAGCGACCGATCCACTCGAGCACATCTGGATCTTCCAACTCAGGCCATCTTCCGCCCTTTTTGGGGTAAACGCAAAATCGAAAGTCCACAGGGGCGTGTTGATGCGAGGGCGCTCCAACATGAGTCAAGGCCTCCTCATCTAGTAGCCCCTCCTCTGGTGTGAAACTCGCGTGGTGCAATGTGTCTCCCTTGACGACCCATGGAGCCACCACTGGGATCTCGGCCTTTGTGAGCTCGAGTGCAAATGCGTGTTCTTCTCGGATTTGTTCGTCACTCCAGCGCAGAGGCCTGTAAAACTTTGCAACACATGCGCTCACCTCTCCCTCCATGGTGAGTGAGTAGACGCGGTTCTCATAAGAGCTCAACGAATTGATGCGTCCATCCAACTCAAACCCCAAATCGCAAATGGCGTCCACCACGCGTGAAGGCGTCAACCCCGCAAAAGGATGTCCTTGTGTTGGGTCAACCTCTTTCAAAGGGGTTTCGTTGGTTGGACTGTGCATGAATGGGCTTCAATGTTTCAAAAATGGACTGGGCTTACAACCCAAGGGTTAAGTTCAGTTCGGACATGCCCGGGGCATCCCTCAGACTCCCCAAACGATGTCGGCCTCTTCTCTCAATGCGTGCCTCATCATGCTGAGCATGGGCTGTGCGCGCACACCAAAGCTCACTGAAGAATGGGGCGCTTCCTTCTCAGCTTGTTGGTCGCCTTGACTGCGGTCCGTGTTGGCACTGAGCTCAGCGCCGTGTTCAGCGATCGCTTTTTCAAGCAGCTCAATGGATCGCCCCAAGTCGCTGCTGAGCAAGATGCCTTTAGGGCCCACCTCTTTGCCGAGGACCCTCAAGAGGGGCTCTGCATGCTCACCCAACATGATGAGATCTCCGGCAGCTTTGGATTTGAATTTGTAAAGCATCTCACACTCTCCCACGGGTTTGATGAACGACCCCTTTGAGCTTACCCCATTCAATGTCTGAATGCTCAACTTTAGGCTCATTTCAAAATGTTTTGCACGTGTGAGTTAAAGGTTTCAGCGCTTTCGTACATCACCCAATGTCCCGCACCTTCAATCAACGTGTGGGTTCTCAAATCACACCGATTCAACTTCTCCCGAACTTCTCCAAGCCGACCCACGTACAAGGCATCCAATTCACCCCAAATCGTGTGCACGGGAAAGGTCCAAGCCGTTTGCAATTGGACCATCACATCAGACCTTGCCAAACGCCTTCTTCTCAAGCGGTCTCTACTGATGTTTTTATATTGCAAATGGAGGGTGAACTCGTCCAATGCAACATCATCCGCCACCATCATCACTTTCAAATTGTGTTTCATCACCGCCAACACTTGGCTCTCATCCATGCTGGGCGTCAGACCCCTCAGTTTGAGCTGTGGTCCAAAGAGACCCATGCCTGGCGCACCCACCAAAATCAGTTCAGAGATGAGTTGCGGCGCGCTTGCACCGAGCAAACCCGCGCACAACCCCCCAAAAGAGAAACCCATCACACGCACGGGCTCTCCCTTAAAGAGTGCTCTAAAACCCATCTCCAAAGAGCTCGTCAAGTCATCTGCATCCATGGCTCCAGTGGGCACATCTGAGTCTCCCATGCTGGGCAGGTCCACCGCATAGACGCAGTTCGTGCGAGACAAAGCCACCACATTTTTGAGCCAATGCATCCAACTGCCACTGCCTCCGTGCAAAAGCACCAAAGGTGTACTCAGAGGGCTTCCAAAGCGGTGCCAGACTTGCAGCCCCATGGGCGTCGTGCAATGCAAGCGTGTGGCCCCTAAAAAGGCCTCCAGGCGCGTATCCCCCGCCTCCAACAAGGATAGGGCAGGCCACGCCATCTCCTCTTGCATCGAGACCTCTACGACTGAAGCTTCATCCATGTTCATCACTTTGATCAGAATTGATGTGGCACTGTATGTTTATCCCTTCGGTCCATCAAAAGACCGACGAAAAAAAACCCACCAAATTGCTTCAGTGGGTG
>CAIPII010000117.1 GCA_903865035.1 uncultured Burkholderiales bacterium
TCAATCACATTCGCACCAGGCTCCTTGTTGATGAAAAGCAGCACCGCTGGCTCACCCGCCAAAGACCCATAATTCCTGACATCTTGGACCGAGTCCACGACATCGGCCACATCTTTCAACTTCAAGATGAGCCCATTGGTGCTCTTCAAGATCAAATCCTGATAAGCCTTTGCCGTTTTGGCTTGGTCGTTGGCCTCGATTTGCCAAGCGTGGTCAACCCCCTCAATAACGCCTTTGGGCCGGTTGCCATTGAAGGCCACGACCGCCGCTCTGACTTGATCGGCGCTCAACCCCACTGCATTCAGTTTGGTTGGGTTGAGCTCAATGCGAACCGCTGGCAGTGCACCACCACCAATAGAGACTTGACCAATGCCTTCGACTTGGGACAAGCGTTGCGCAATGATGGTCGAGGCCACATCGTACAAAGCGCCTCGGGTCATGCTGGGCGAGGTGAGCGCAATCACCAAAATGGGTGAGTCTGCGGGGTTGACTTTGCGATAGGTGGGGTTGCTTGGCATGCCACTTGGCAGCATGGCACGAGCCGCGTTCAAAGCGGCTTGAACATCGTTGGCCGCTCCATTGATGTTTCGATTCAAATCGAACTGTAGAGTAACACGTGCGCTCCCCAGGGAAGAACTCGACGTGATCTCATTGACCCCAGCAATCGAGCCCAAAGCTCGCTCCAAGGGTGTGGCGACCGTGGAGGCCATGGTCTCTGGACTGGCACCTGGCAAGGAAGCTTGAACCGAGATCGTTGGAAACTCAACCTGGGGCAAAGGAGCAACCGGCAATTTGAAGTAAGCCAAAGCACCCGCCAAGGCCAAGCCACACGTCAAAAGCGTGGTGGCTATTGGGCGCTCGATAAAGGGGTGCGAGAGGTTCACTTACACCCGCTCCTCAGGCTTTGGAGCATGCTCCACATCAAACCATTTGGCAAAGGTGAGGTAAATCACAGGTGTGGTGAACAAGGTCATCAATTGGCTGAGCATCAAGCCACCCACCATCGTGACACCCAAAGGCTGTCTGAGCTCGGTGCCCACACCACCTCCCAAAACAAGGGGCAAAGCCCCTAAGAGCGCACAAAAGGTGGTCATCAAAATCGGTCTAAATCGCAGCAAACAGGCTTCACGAATCGCAGCTTTGGGCGTCAGACCTTCATGCCTTTGCGCATGCAGCGCAAAGTCAATCATCATGATGGCGTTTTTCTTGACAATGCCAATGAGCAAGATGATGCCAATGACGGCAATGACGCCCAAATCCGCCCTCCACGCCCAAAGGGCCAACAAGGCGCCAACGCCCGCAGAGGGCAAGGTCGAGAGAATTGTCACCGGATGGATGTAGCTCTCGTACAAAATACCCAAGACGATGTACATGGTCACAACCGCTGCAAAAATGAGCAGCAAGGTGTTGGACAAAGAGCTCTCAAAGGCCAGGGCCGCGCCTTCGAATTGGGACTGAATGCTGAGCGGCATGCCCTCCGTTCGAACTCGCTCCAAATCCTCGCGAACCACATCCACGGCCTCACCCAAAGAAACCCCTTTCTTGGGGTTGAAGGACAAAGTCACACTTGGGTATTGGCCCAAATGGGGCACGGCCAACAAAGCCGGACGTTCTTCGATTTGAGCCACATTGGCCAAGGAGACTTGAACACCTGCTGAGTTGGGCACATAAATGCCAGCCAAAGAGAGCGGGCTTGCACGGTCCTTTGGCGCCACTTCCAAGACCACTCGGTACTGGTTGCTTTGGGTGTAGATGGTGGATACCAAACGCTGACCAAAAGCGTCGTACAAGGCGTTGTCAATGGCAGCGATGGTCAAGCCCAATCGGCCTGCGGCTTCGCGGTTGATGTTCACGTAGGCCTGAAGACCCTGGTCTTGGTAATCGCTCTCGACCACATCAAGGAGCGGACTTTGCAAGAGCAATTCGCGCATGCGCTTGGACCATACTCCCAGATCGCTCATGTTGGGGCCACTCAGCACAAATGCAAAGGGAGCCTTGGAGATGCGGTCGTCCAGTGTCAAGTCTTGCACGGGCTGGAAAAAAACACGGGCACCACCAACACCTGAGACGCCCATCTTCAAGCGTTCGATCATTTCGCGCTGAGTCCCAACCCTCTCCCCCTTGGGTTTCAAATTGAGCATCATGCGACCCGCGTTCAGGGTCATGTTTTGTCCATCGACTCCGATGAAGGAGGTGA
>CAIPII010000118.1 GCA_903865035.1 uncultured Burkholderiales bacterium
CCAATTCGCAGGGACCTGCCATCGCTGAAAACCGAATTTTTATACCTGGCATCTTGATCTCTTGATTTGAGAAAAGTCGAAAGTTCGTGTCAAAAATATTAAATCACAATTTGAATTTCAAACCAGTGGGAGACTTTGGTGGATACTTTGATAAAAACAGCCCAAATAAAGCCCAATTCCAACCAAAGTCAGCACATGTATTTGAATGTACCTTGCAAAGTAGTTCAATGCCATCGAAATGATAAAGCGATAGGTATATTTTTTAAATGAGATTTAATTGCAGATGAAAAAAAGGGTCAAATCTCTCGATTTGACCCTTTTTATTTAAGAACCAGAGTTAGATGTTAAATTTTTCCAACTCGGTTGGATCCAATGAAGAGGTACATGGCTGGAACCACGAAGAGGGTGAACAAGGTTCCAATCGATAAGCCAGCGCAAATGACGATGCCCATGGCTTGTCGACCAGCAGCTCCAGCGCCAGAGGCAACCACAAGCGGTACAACTCCAAAAACCATGGCAGCAGTGGTCATGAGAATGGGTCTCAAGCGGATACTTGCCGATTGCTCAATGGCCTCACGTTTGGTTTTTCCAGCATTTTGAAGTTGTTTGGCCACCTCTACAATCAAAATGCCGTGCTTACTGATCAAACCCATGAGTGTCACCAATCCCACCTCGGTGTAAATATTCATGGTGGACGCACCCAAGAAGATGAAGATCATGGCACCAAACAAAGCCAATGGTACGGAGACCAAAATCACGATTGGGTCTCTGAAGCTTTCAAACAAAGCTGCAAGGGCCAAAAACACAATGATGATCGAAAAGAGCATGGTGACCAAAAAGCCGCCCGATTCCTTCATGTATTGTCGAGATTGTCCAGAATAGTCAACAGAGTAGCCCGTGGGAGCCACTTCTGCCACTGTGTCTCTCAAGAACTGCAAGACCTCGCCTTGGGAGGCTCCAGAAACGCCAGAGAGCGTTGCAGAATTCATCTGTTGGAATCGTGTGATCGATTCTGGGACCACATCGTAGCTCAGGGACGCAACGGTACTGGCTTTGACAAGCGTGCCGTTGGGCAATTTGATGTTGAAATCCAATAGATCAGATGGATTGAGTCGATTGACTTGCAACACTTGAGGAATCACTTTGTAGGATCTGCCCTCAATGGAGAAGTAATTCACATACCCACCACCCAGTGCAGCCCCCAAAGCGTTTCCAACGTCTTGCTCGGTGAGTCCGAGGGATGAGATCTTGTCGCGGTCGACAACCACTGTAGCTTGAGGCTTGTCCACTTTGAGATCAACGTCCACAAAGTAGAACTTCCCAGACGCACGAACTTTGTCCAGAACTTTTTGAGCCACTGAGTTCAGGTTTTGGAACGGTTCGGTGGTTGAGATCACAAATTGCACAGGCAAACCAGACGATCCTGGTAGGGGAGGGAATTGAAACGCTGCCACGCGAGCGCCAGCAATTTTGTTCCATTGCCCTTGAAGATACATTTGCAATTCCGTGGCTGATCGCTTGCGCTCTTCCCAGGATTTAAAGATTACGCCACCAATGCCTTGGTTGATGCTGGGCACACCGGTGATTTGGAACATTTGTTCGTATTCAGGTTGTGCTTTGGCAATGTTGAAAATCTGATTGGCATAGGTCTGCATCTGGTCACTCGTGGCCGTGGGTGGTCCTACCACTTGAGCGGCAACCAAACCTTGGTCTTCCATGGGGGCCAATTCAGATTGAGACATTTTGAACATGGCAACCAGCAGCAAGATCATGATCGCACCCATCACGATCAGAACGGGCCATGTATTCAGCAAAGAGTGCAGTAAGCGGTTGTAGCCCTTTTGAAAGCGATCGAACAAGGCATCGATTTTTTCAACGAAAGGGCTTGGATCGTGCTCGTGACCTTTGAAAAATTGTGAGCACATCATGGGTGACAAGGTGAGTGCCACAACGCCTGATACCGTCACAGCGCTTGCGAGCGTAAATGCAAACTCTGTGAACAATGCACCAGTCAATCCACCTTGAAAGCCAATCGGAACGTATACGGCAATCAACACCACTGTCATGGCAATGATTGGGCCACCCAGCTCTCTGGCTGCGCGCAAGGCTGCTTCCAAGGCTGAGAGGTTTTCTTCCTTCATGTGCCGGTCAAAATTCTCCACCACAATGATGGCGTCATCGACCACAAGACCAATGGCCAACACCAAGGCCAAGAGCGTCAAAAGATTGATCGAATAGCCAAGCAAGAGCATCATGAAAAATGTGCCAACCAATGACAAAGGCATGGCAATCACAGGCACCAAAACAGCTTTGATGTTGCCCAAAAAGAGGTAAATCACCAAGGTCACAATGACCAATGCTTCTCCCAAGGTCTTCAACACTTCAATGATGGAGGTGTTGATGTAGGCTGTAGAGTCATAGACGATTTGGCCAGTCACTCCAGTTGGCAACTGCTTTTGAAGCGATGGAAACACTGTGCGCACACGCTTTGCAACATCCAGCACATTGGCCTCTGGTGCCACTTTGATGCCCACAAAAACAGAGCGAACGCCACTGAAAGCCACGTTGAAGTCGTAGCTTTCAGAACCAAGGGAGACCGTTGCAACGTCTTGCAAGCGCACCACTGCTCCGTTCACATTTTTGATGGACAGTTGTTTGAATTCTTCCACCGAATGCAAATCGGTGCCTGCCGTCAAAGGGATCGTGACCATTGAGCCTTTGCTCACCCCAACGGTTGCCAGAAAGTTGTTCGCAGCCAATGCCTGACTCACATCTGTGGCTGTCACATTGAATGCAGTCATCTTGTCTACATCTAACCACGCACGCAATGCAAACAAACGTCCACCCAATATCTCTGCCACTTGAACGCCTTCGATTGAGTCAAGTTTGGGCTTGACGACACGGATCAAGTAATCGGTGACGTTGTTGGTTGGAATTTCGTTGGAGTAAAAACCCATGTACATCGCATCGATCGTTTGGCCAACTTGAACGGTGAGAACGGGCTGCTGAGCTTGAGGCGGGAGCTGATTCTTGACCGAAGCCACTTGAGTGTTGATCTCAGTGAGAGCTCGGTTTGCGTCATAGTTCAGGCGCAAAGTCGCTGTGATGGTTGAAACCCCGTTGGAAGAGGTGGAGGAGAGGTAGTCAATGCCTTGGGCCTGTGCAATCGCTGATTCAAGCGGTTGAGTAATGAAACCTGCAACCGTTTTCGCATCGGCTCCAAAGTAAGTTGTTGAAACCGTCACAACCGCATTTTGTGTATGCGGGTATTGGTTGACGGGTAGAGTAAAAACCGATCGAAGTCCGAGAACAACAATGAAGAGGCTCACCACTGAGGATAAGACCGGCCGTCTGATAAAAAGGTCAGTGAAATTCATGATTTGACCTCTTTACTCCTGGGGAGTGGGGTTGGGGTTGTTGCCAGGAGTGACAGAGTTGTCCACGACCACTGGAGTGCCGTTTTTAAGCTTTAACTGTCCACTGGTGACCACCACCTGTCCCTCTTTGAGGCCTTTGAGGATGGCGATTTGATCTCCTCTGGTCTCTCCTGTGGTCACAAAAACTTGTTGCGCCACTTTTTGAACTTTGCCGTCTGCGCCGGGTTTGTCGTCATCTTGGACGACGAAAACGGTGGATCCGTAGGGGTTGAAGGTGACAGCGGTCTGGGGCAGTGTCAAATGCTTTTGGACGTCACCAATGTTGACTTGTACGTTGGCAAACATGCCAGGCAAGAGTTCCAATTTGGGATTGTTGAAAGTGG
>CAIPII010000119.1 GCA_903865035.1 uncultured Burkholderiales bacterium
ATCGAGCCTGAGTTGTAAGCAGTTTATGAGCGCCAATAAAAGATCAGCTCTGGACGCTGGCATTGAGTCCAAGAGCCAAAGAAGCGCCTTGGGCAATTCAAGCAAAGGCCTGTCTTTGGCTGAGCAAGCGCATCAAGCCATTCGTTTGGCAATCCGGCAGCGCCGTTTTCGCTCTGGGGATCGTTTGATTGAAAACGAATTGGCAGACATGCTAGGGCTATCTAGAACGCCAATCCGTGAGGCACTCTCAAGGCTTCAGGCGGAGGGCCTTGCTGAGCAGCACCCCCATCGGGGATTTACGGTGGTCGAGTTTGATCACGCCATGGTCTCAGAGTTGTACCAAATGCGTGAGGCCTTGGAGGGGACTGCCGCACGCTTGGCTGCTAAAAATGCAGATCATGCGGAGTTGTCTTTATTGGAGAGCTTGCACCTTGATTATGCACAATTGGTTCAAGGAGAGGATTCCTTGGAAATTGCTTTGAAGAACAGGCAATTTCACGAGGCGTTGATTCTTTGTGCCCACAATCGTTTTTTGCTTCGCATCATGGAGCCACTTCACGATGCATTGGGCTTGCTCGGAGAGTCCAACATGCTCGATTTAAACCGAGCCAAGGAGAATGTGGTCGATCATGCCAAGATATTGACTGCACTCATGTCCCAAGATCCAATCGGTGCAGAGTCCGCTGCCAGGGAGCACATTCAAAAAGCCTACAGCGCTCGAGTCAAGCGGATGTTTAAAAAAGAGTGACAAGCTCCAAGGGCGGTCTCAGTCCTCGGTCATCCCTGTGGTTTTGACGACATTTTGTAGGCGCGATCTTTCTTGAGCCACAAATTGTTCAAAGGACGCACGGGTTCCACCAATGGGTTCAATGCCAACTTTTTTAAGTCTCTCAGCGATGGCTGGGTTTTTCATGGCTTGATCGATGGCCACGGCCATGGCGTTCAAAATAGGCTCTGGTGTTCCCTTGGGCGCATGCAGTCCAGCCCAGTGGGCGATTTGAATGTCGGTGTAGCCTTGTTCAAATGCGGTGGGAATGTCTGGATACATGGCCAAGCGGTGGGTCCAAGTGGTGGCCAATGCTTTGACTCTGCCGCTGTTGATGAAAGGCATCACAACGATGCTGGCCTCAGAGGTGCCATCGACTTGTCCACTCACCACAGCGGTGAGAGACTCGGAGCCGCTTTTGTAAGGGATCACAGTGAGTTTTGCATCTGCTTTGATGTTGATCAATTCAGCCACGAAATGGGGAGTGCTTCCCGTGCCTGCTGTCGCAAAGTTGAGCCCTCCATTTTGCTTGGATTTGTTGATGAATTCTTTCAAGCTCGTGTAGTTGGAGGATGCTGGGACAATGATCACAGATGGCGCCAGTGCAATCATGGCGACAGGGACAAGGTCGCTGTCCTTGTAAGGCATGTTCTTTTTGATCATGCTGTTGGAGATGATGCCAGCAGCACTGATTAAAAAGGTGTACCCATCCGGAGCACTTTTGGCAACGTAGTCGGCTCCAACAGTGGCTCCTGCGCCAGGCCGGTTGTCGATCACAATCGATTCACCCAGGTGTTTGGCCGCTCCCTCTGCTCCCGCTCGAGCAATCAAATCGTTTGCACCTCCAGGGGCAAAGGGGACCACAAATTTAATGGGTTTGTTGGGCCAAGCATTTTGAGCAAAAGTGCTCTGAGCAGCAAAACTGAGGACGCAGGCAAACGTTGCAATGCAAGAGGTCTTGAGAAGTGATCTGAGATTCATGAGAAACCTTTATTTAGGATGCTTCACCAAGCTCAAAGCCTGATGTGATGCCGTATGGCTCCTCAATTGAAGGAGCAGATTTTCAGAGTTTACTCTTTTAACCAGACCGCCAAACTGATTGGATTTCGGGTAGAAACCCTTGATCAGGTGTTCAGCAGTCCAACGTCTTTGACCAATTTGGTCATCAAATCATGGTCTGCCATGAATAAAGTTTTGAACTCTTCGCTGCTCAAGTGTGAGGGCTCAATGCCTTGCGACAAGAGCCTTTTCGACACCGCCTCTTCTCGGATTGCGCCGTTGATTGCGTTGTTGAGCCGTTCAACTGTTGCCTTGGGCGTTGCTGCAGGTGCCAGCAGTCCGAACCAAGATTCGAAAGCAAAATCCTTGGGCCCAGTTTCACTGATGCAAGGTATTTCGGGGTGCAGGCTTGATCTCTTCTTTGAGGTGATCCCCAACGCTTTGATGCGTGGATCTTGGAGGTAAACGCCAGCCCCTGCGGTGGGGACGATCACAGCGTGAGCTCTTGCTGCGAGTACATCATTGGCGGCTTCTTGAGTGCCTTTGTAGGGCACATGGGTCATGTCTATGCCCATTGCTTTGCAAAAATAAGCCATCGCCAAATGCGTGGAGCTTCCAATGCCTGCAGAGCTGTAATTGAGTTCTCCAGGATGCTTTTTGACATGAGCGATGAATTCACTGAGTGTTTTGGCTGGCAAACTCGTGCTCATCATCAGCACGTAGCTCTGCATTCCAATATTGGCAACTGGTGTGAACTCCTTAATGGGGTCGTAGCTGGGTTTGGCGCCCAACGCTGCGGTGATGAAGTGACTCGATGCTGCCATCAATAGTGTTTTCCCATCTGGTTCAGATTTGGATACAAATACAGTACCAATGGCCCCGCCAGCACCTTGATGACTCTCAATGATCCAATGCTCATCTAGCCTTTGGGCCATTTCTTGGTAAATGGCACGAGCGGGATACTCTCGCGCGCCACCTGGGGCAAATGGCACGACGATTCGACCAATGCCGCGGGTGTTTTGGGCATGGCTCTCAAACCCAAAAGCAGCTAGGGTTACAAGGGTGACTAAATTTCTTCTGTCGATATTCATAACTGCTTAATTCTTTTCATTCAAATTTAAACTTCAATCATGCAAACCGAGTCGAGGGAA
>CAIPII010000120.1 GCA_903865035.1 uncultured Burkholderiales bacterium
AGGATCGATTGATCGCTCGAAAAAGAGAGGATTCAATACAAATTGACCAAAGGTTAAAGCGCTCCAATGGACTTGTTGGCATGAGCCAGTTTTTTAGTAAAGAAATACGAAACGATTCCTCATTAGAGGCGGCGTTTGATCAATTGCTTGGATACATCAAGCACAAAGTATAGAAATTTTTACCGTTTAATGTCTATTGAGTGATGATCAGATGTCTGGTTGTTGCCACTTTGCTACGTTGAAGTTTAATTTTTACCTCACATGTGGTTTTCCCTATGTTGTCACGAAAGTTAAATTGCTTGTCTTTACATTTTTCTTGTCAGACAACGTTTAACTTTAGATGTAAATTCAATGAAAAACTGCAAATCCAACTCTATTTCATCTCAATTGGGTCAATTGACTCTTGTGGCCTCTGCCGTCGTCATGTTGTGTGCTACTCAAAGCACTTGGGCTCAAGAGAGCAAAGACGATAACCAAGCCACGAGCACTGTATTTCAAACCGTTGAGATCAACACCAAGCGTGTGAAGTCAACCACAGCTTTATCCGCCCAAGACATTCAAGCCCCTTTGGCCGGAAGCAACCCCATCAAATCTTTGGAGTTTTTGCCAGGTGTGAGCTATCAAACTGCGGATCCATGGGGCAATAATGAGCAAAACGCTTCATTGTTTGTTCATGGTTTCAGCACTCAGCAATTGGGCTACACCTTGGATGGTGTTCCCTTGGGCGATCAACAATATGGAAACTGGAATGGTCTGTCACCCCAGCGTGCCATCACAAGCGAGAACGTAAGTCGTGCAGTTTTGTCAACGGGCGCAGGTGACTTGGGCACGGCATCTGCCAGTAATTTGGGCGGAACGATTGAAATGTTCAGCTCCAACCCAAGGGCGAAAAAAGGCGCTTCCTTTGAGCAGACCTTGGGCAGTTATGAGACCTCACGCACTTTCTTGCGCTATGACACAGGTGTCTTTAACGAAGACAGCTCAGCATATGTTTCTTTCTTGAATCAAAAAGCCAAAGCTTGGGATTTCCCTGGTTATCAAGGCGGTCAACAAATCAATGCCAAGTTCGTCAAATCTTTTGGTGCAGACCGTTTGACTGCATTTTTCGATTATGACCAAAAAATTGAACCCAATGAGGATTCAATCACACGCAAAGCTGGCGAAGCCTATTTGCCCTACACAAGACCATTTGTTTATCCAAATTTGAGCGCTTACGAGTCATATTTGAATCCAACAACAGGTGCAACGCCTGCTGCTCAAGCAGACAACTATAGCAACTATTACAGTGCTGCTCAAAGAAGGGACTACCTCACCTATTTGAAATACGATGCCCAGTTGAATGACAACACCAAATTCAGCAACATGTTTTACCTGCACAAAGACAATGGTGCTGGTTTGGTTGCTGGTCCCATTGGAGTTGCAGGATTGCCTGGTTTGTTTGGCGTTTACTATCCTGGACAGAACTTGAACCAAGTCTTTGGTGGCGCGAACATCGCTTTGCGCACAACTGAGTACCAAATCAATCGCCCTGGATTCATCAGCAAAATTGACGCTGAGATGGGTGACCACAAGGTTCAAGCCGGTTGGTGGTTCGAGCAAAATCAATCCACCCAAGCTCGTAACTGGTATCCCTTCACTTTGGCAAACCCTGGTACACCTTACCAAATCCCAAGTGGAAATCCCAACTTCACTCAATATTCCTTTTACGGAAAAACCATTGAGTCTCAATTTCATTTGCAAGACTCATGGGAAGTCCGTCCAGATTTGACCCTACAAGCTGGTTTCAAATCTAGTTCACAAAATGCAACGGGTTATTTCCCTGTTCAACAAAAAGCTGGATCCATCAGTGGTGGCTTCCCCGCTTTGCCTGTTGGAAGCATCAACACATCTAAGCCATTCTTGCCCCAGTTGGGAGCAGTGTGGTCGTTGAATGCGCAAGATGAGTTGTTTGCTAATGTGCAACAAAACGTCAGGCAATTCATCAATTATGGTGCTGGTGGCCTGTCGCCTTGGAGCTTGAGCAGCCAAGCAGCGTTTGATCTCTTCAAGAACACGGTCACACCCGAGACCTCTACAACGTTTGAGATGGGATATCGTGGAAGTCGCAAGTTCAATGGTGACTTCTTAACTGCTGTTGACGGTCAAGTCAATCTCTACCATGTTGACTTTAAGAATCGTTTGCTTGCAATCACTTCAACACCCACAGTTAACACCATCAACCCAGGTAACCCCATTTTGGCCAACGTGGGTGGTGTGACGACCAATGGTATTGACATTGGTGGTACCTTGCATTTCGGAAAGCACTATTCCTTCTACAATGCTTTGTCATTCAATCATTCAACTTACAACGACAATTACGCAACAGGCGCAACGGGTGGCGTCATCAACACCGCTGGTATGCAAGTACCAGGAAGTCCTCAAGTGTTGGAGAAATTCGTTTTCACCGCACTATTTGGCGATACAGAGACTCAGCTCTTGGGCGATTATGTGGGCAAGCGTTATGCAACGTACACCAACGACACTTATGTAGATCCCTACCTGTTGCTGTCGCTTAACGTGACTCGCAAGATGCCAGAGTTCAATGGTGCCTTCCTCAATGATTCAAAACTTCGTTTGACAGTGACTAATTTGGCCAATGTGACGGGTGACTTGAACGTTGTGGCTTCTGCTCCTAGTAACACCACTGGTGGATATGCAACTTATCCGATTCCCCCACGCATGTTCTTCCTGAGCTTCTCAGGTTCGTTCTGAACATGGGAGAATCAAAGTTGAGTATTTCAAAAAGAGAATTTTTGACCTATGCTGCTTTGTCTGGACTGGCTGCGGCCAGCTCCAGCGGCATGGCTAAAAATATTTTGCAAAAAGATTCAAAGGTTCCTCGTTTGAGTGCACGCATTGAGTTGTTTGCCCACCGTGGTGCAAGCGCTTTGAGGCCTGAGCACACCCTGGCTGCTTATACATTGGCCATGCATCAAGGCGCAGATTACATCGAGCCCGATTTGGTTTGCACCAAAGATGGAGTTCTGGTTGCGCGTCACGAAAACAACCTCACTGAGACAACCGATGTTTCCAAGCGAGGTGAGTTTGCGTCCAAGAAAACCACCAAAACCATCGATGGTGTGACCCAGCAAGGTTGGTTCGTAGAGGACTTCACCTTGTCTGAGCTGAAGCAGCTAAGAGCAGTTGAGCGTTTGCCCATGGTTCGTGTTGCCAATACCGCATATGATGGTTTCTATCAAATTCCCACATTGGAGGAAATCATCGAGTTGGTTGCTGCTGAATCAGCCGCCACAGGTCGTGTGATTGGCTTGGTGCCTGAGTTGAAACACTCTAGTTACCATTCAAGCATTGGATTGCCTGTGGAGGAGAGGTTGATCAACGTGCTCGACTCCCATGCTTACTCTCGAAGTGCGCCTTTGGAGATTCAGTCTTTTGAGGTGAGTAACCTGAAGGTGCTCAGAAGTCTTTTGGGGCGTCGTGACAATTTGAGAATCATGCAGTTGGTGGATGCTCCAACTTCCAGACCTGGAGACATGATCGCAGCTGGTGCGTCCACCACCTATGCCGATTTGGTGACTCCACAAGGTCTTAAAGCCATCTCTCAATATGCCGATGTCGTGGCACCCAATACTCGCATGGTGATTCCTTTGGGCGCTGATCAGCGATTGGCCAAACCCACCCGTTTGGTAGCCGATGCCCACGAAGCTGGACTTTTGGTGCACACATGGACGTTCCGTCCCGAGAATCGATTTTTAGCAGCAGAGTTTAGAAGCAATGCTGGTGAAAACGCAAGGCACGACAAGGGTTCACTTGCAGAAATCCAAACTTACCTAGCCGCTGGTATTGATGGCTTTTTCAGTGACGACAGTGCATTAGGCTCAAAGGCAATCAAAGAATTCACAAGATCATAAATTTTTTGTTTGACTTTGATTTGGGCAACCGATTGATTCAATGGGTTGCCCATTTTCATTTGGCAGTATTGTGATGATTCGATGACGATTTTTCATTTCTTGAGTCTGGCTTTTCAACAATTAATTTATCAATGTAATATTATTTTCACAAAATATTTTTACATTTATCTGTGGTCTTTAACTAAACAAAACATGAAAAAAATCATTAAAAATTCCTTTCAATTGAAAGCAATCCCATTCCTCATCGTGTTGGCTTTTGCGCCAACATGTGGTTTCTCTCAGGTTTCTGCCACGGGTTCAAGCAGCGAATCAAATGCATCTTCGGATGGAGTTGCTTTGGATGCCGTTGTTGTAACTGGAACAGCAGAGAAAAAGACAAAAGCTCAAACCAGTTATTCCATCACAACCATCAACAATGATGCGATGCGTTTGCAAGGAGCCACTTCGGTGACGGAGTCCTTGAAGTCAGTTCCAGGTTTTTGGGTTGAAGCTTCTGGTGGTGTTGCCTCAGGAAACATCAGAGCGCGAGGAGTTCCTGTTGATGGTTTTGGATCTGTTCAGTTGCTCGAAGATGGACTCCCCGTTCAGCACGATCCGGCTTTGGGTTATTTGAATGCAGATCAAGTTTTTAGATTGGATGAAACTGTCGATAGGATTGAAGTGGTCCGTGGAGGACCGTCAACTGTCTTTTACTCAAATGCGCCAGCTGGAGCCATCAACTACATTTCCAGAGACGTCTCTTCCACTCCCTACGGTGTATCCAAGACCACCATCAGCAATCACGGTGAGCGTCGTGAAGACCTTTGGTACTCCACACCATTGGCCAATGATTACAGTCTTGGAATCGGAGGTTTTTACAGAGTCGATCCAGGCGTTAGAAATCCAGGATTCAATGCCAATCAAGGTGGGCAATTCAGAGTCAAACTTGCCAAGGAAATCGACAATGGTCGTGTGAGTGTAGATTTCAAGCACATCGATGACAAAGTTGAGCTGTATCTTGGCGTACCTATGAAAATATCAGGCGGCTCCTTGGTGGCAGTACCCGGTTTTGACATCAATTACGGTACCTTGGCTGGGCCACAAACTGCTCATGTGAACATGGTCACTGCCAATGGTTCTCCATACAATTTTGACAATACTTTGGGAACAGACGTCAAGCGCGATCAATTGACATTCATTTTTGAACGCGATCTAGATCAAGACTGGTTTGTGAAGGATGCATTCCGCTACAACTCAACTCAAACCACCAGAAACGGTGTTTTTCCAAATTCTTTGACCAGTACATCAAGTTTGCTTTCATCTTCAAGCGCGCTTCTCAAGTATGTACCGTCCGCCACTTCTTTGGGCGTGAATTATGCGGGTACGAATACACCTTATGTGGGTAATGGCTTGATTGTGAGTGCAGGTTTGCGTGGAATCACCATGCCCTTGGATGAAGTCATGAATGATTTGCATTTCACCAAGAAATTGAATGTTGGTGGGCAAATCCACAATATCACCCTTGGTGACTACATGGCCTCTTTTCAACAAGGCTTTCAAAGGTATTCTTCCGTTGCTTTGGTGGGGGCACAAAACCAAGCTCCCTTGCTCAACATTGTGGGCTTGAATGCGAACGGTAATGTGGTTGGATCTGTTACAGACAATGGAATTTACACCTATGGCTACGAATGGGCCAATGCCCACGGTCAGTCCTTTACCAATGCCATGTATTTGAATGATGACTGGAAGTTGAATGACAAATGGTCCATTGAGGGTGGTTTGAGATCTGAGCGAGTCACGGTTCAAGGATGGAACGAAGCTTCAACTAAAGTCAACCAAGGAACTTTCGCCACTTCCCAGATGTTGACTGGAAGTGGTGTCATTGGCAATTACAACCAAACGTTCAACAAAACGGGTTGGTCCTTGGGTACCAATTACCAAATGGACAAGAGTTCTGGTGTCTTTGCACGCTACTCTGAAGCATTCAGGTTGCCAAACTTGAGCAACTACATCACTTCTCCAAGTCCCGCCACACAGCCTCCAATACAGACCATGGAATTGGCAGAAATGGGCTATAAGTTCACTTCTGAAAAATTGGATTTGTTCCCAACTTTGTTCTGGACCAAATACAACAATGTTGCCATCACCAACTACGTTTTCTCATTGAACAACACCACTGCAACTCCTCAGTATCTTTATGCTGACACAAAGACTTTGGGCTTGGAGTTGGACGGTGCATATCGCTTCAACAAAATGTTTGACATTGGGTTTGTGGTCACATCAGAAGATCCAAAATATGGTAATTTGATGTACACAACCAGCGCCAATCAAGTCTTGAACTACCAAGGCAACCAATTGATTCGTGTTCCTCGCTTAGACTACAGAATCATGCCTGGTTTTAATTTGCTCAATAATGATTTG
>CAIPII010000121.1 GCA_903865035.1 uncultured Burkholderiales bacterium
GGTTCACCTCCCATTCAAGTGTCATGTAATCCTTGGGCGGTGCACCCTGCATCCATCTGACCTGAATCCTTTCCTCTACTTTTGAACAGAAGCTTCACCATGAATCAACGTCGTACTGTATTGCGTGCCTTGAGTGCTTTGGGTGCCACTGGCTTGGCCACCGCTTTGATGGAGAACGCTTGGGCTCAAAGCGCTTACCCCAACAAACCCATCAAATACATTGTGCCTGTCTCGGCTGGCGGTGGCAGCGACATGATTGGTCGAGCGGTTTGCGAAAAGTGGGGCAAAGTATTGGGCCAATCCATGGTGGTGGATAACGAAAGTGGAGGAGGAGGCGTGATCGCTTGCCAAAACACTGCCCGCGCCCAAGCCGACGGTTACACGCTCATGCAAGGCTATGTGGCAACGCTGGGAACGTCACCAGCGACACGAAAAAACTTACCCTACGACCCCCTCAAAGACTTCACCCCCATTGGCATGATTGGTGGCACGCCCAATGTGTTGGTGGTGACCTCTCAGCTGCCTCAAATCCAAAAGTTCAGCGATTTCTTGGCCTACATCAAAGCCAACGGTGAGCGCGTGAGTTACGGCTCTTCGGGACAGGGCTCACTCACGCACTTGACCATGGAGCTCTTCAAGACCCAAACCCAGACCTCGTTGGTGCACATTCCTTACAAGGGCATCGCACCTGCATTCACCGATTTGATTGCGGGTCAAACGCAGGCCATGTTCCCGGGTCTCGCCGCCGCTCTTCCTCACATTCAATCCAAGCGCGTTCGTCCCTTGGCGGTGACGGGCTACAGCCGACATCCTCAACTCAAAGACACCCCTACACTTGAAGAGTTGGGTTTCAAGGGCTTTGATGCCCTTCAATGGTATGGCGTTGTGGGCCCCAAAGGCATGCCCAGCGCCATGGTCAAAATGCTCAACGAGACTTTGAACACGGTGCTCAAAGAGCCCGACTTCAGAGAGAAGCTC
Organism: uncultured Burkholderiales bacterium; assembly: GCA_903865035.1. GTDB lineage: Bacteria > Pseudomonadota > Gammaproteobacteria > Burkholderiales > Burkholderiaceae_C > Limnohabitans. The sequence goes on from CAIPII010000121.1 coordinate 979, forward strand.
TCGGTTGAAGCGGTTGAACCCATGCCCATGAGCATTGAACAATTCACACAGTTCATCAAACGCGACTTGGAGAGATGGACCACACTCGCCAAAGAGCGTCACATCGAGCTTGACACCTGATGCGTGTGAGTTGAATAGCGTTTTTTCGCTTGAACGCCACCTCCTTTTGCCCCACCCCTTGCAGTTTTTTTGACTTGCGCATTGGGGCATTCACGATTTCATTTTTTCTTTAACTTCTCACTTTAAACACCATGGCCCGCAATACACAAGTCAGTGCAGATCACAACGCCCCACCCGTCACCCGTACTTTGGCCGAATTCGTGGTCAATCACCCAAGCCAAGGCTGGAGTGATGCAGTTGAGCACGAGGCACACAGAACGTTTTTGAACTGGTTGGGTTGTGCTGTGGGCGCGGCTCACCACGAGTCCACGCAAGCGGCATTGGCTGCGGTTCAAATGCTAGAACCCGCTCAACAAGCCACATTGGCGGGACTTGGCGAGCGTGTGGACATGGCCTCAGCTGCTCTCATCAATGGCATCTCCTCACACACCTTTGACTTTGATGACACGCACCTCAAAACCATCATCCACCCTGCAGGCCCAGTGGCTTCAGCGGTGATGGCTTTGGCTGAGCACTTGGGCTCATCTGGGCGAGAAGTCATTGACGCATTGGTCTTGGGCATTGATGTGGCTTGCAGAGTGGGCAACTGCTTGTACCCCGATCATTACGACAGAGGCTGGCACATCACAGGCACCACCGGCATGTTGGGCGCGAGCATGGCGTGCGCAAGACTCTTGAAGTTGGATGTTCACCAAACTCAAATGGCCCTGGGTCTGGCTGCGTCCCAACCGATTGGTTTGCGAGAGCAGTTTGGCACCATGACCAAGCCCTTTCACCCAGGTGGTGCAGCTAGAGCCGGATTGATGTCAGCTTTGATGGCCTCCAAAGGTTTTACCTCCAGCCCCAAAGCACTCGAAGCCCCCAGGGGCTTCGCACAAGTGGTCTCCACCAAGTTCGATTGGTCTGAGATCGACAGCGAACTTGGCAAGCGCTTTGAAATCAGCTTCAACACCTACAAGCCTTTTGCCTGTGGCATTGTGATTCACCCCAGCATCGATGCCTGTGTGCAACTCAAGAACAAAGGCATCAAGCCTGAACAAATTGAAAGACTTGACCTCAGGGTTCACTCTTTGGTGCTTGAGCTCACTGGCAAGAAGGAGCCTCAAGATGGTCTCCAAGGCAAATTCAGTGTGTATCACAGCTGCGCTGCAGGCCTGACCTTTGGTCGCGCTGGAGAAGAGGAATACGATGACGCGTTGGTCAACCGAGCCGACATGCAAGCGCTTCGCCGCAAGATCAACGCGATCGTGGACGACAGCATCGATGAGGCCGCCGCCGATTTAACGGCTCACCTCACCGATGGCACAAGCCACCACATCCGTGTTGACCACGCCATTGGTTCGATGGAAAACCCCATGACGGACGAGCTCTTGATGGGTAAATTCCACGCCCTGAGCGATGCTGTTTTGGGCGAGTCTCAAACCCAGGCCCTCATCGACCAATGCTGGACTTTGGGCAAAGCTCCCAACTTGAAGGCACTTTTGGCGCTTTGCGTGCCTAAAAAATAATACCAAAGAACTCATTGACAAACGTTTGAAATCAAAGCTAAAATCTCCTATATGAATTTTTTAACTTCCATTTTGCAAGGGTGGAAGGGCTTTGAATTCTGATTTTTGTCAAAGAAATCACGGGTAAACCCCCGTCAATCCGTGGATTGTTAGCACTCTTTTAAGTAGAGTGCTAAAATAAAGACCTTGCATGAAAGGACTTGTACCATGACTGCCATTGCTGCTTTACCCAATTCATCACTGCCCACCAAGGCATGGGGGCTGCTGCCTCCCCTTGGACATTTGGATGCTTACATCTCGGCTGTGAACCGCATGCCCATGTTGACCCTTGAAGAGGAGCAACAATTGGCTCGCCAATTGAAGGACAACAACGACTTGGAGGCTGCGGGTAAGCTCATCATGTCGCACTTGAGACTTGTGGTCTCCGAGTCTCGTCAGTACTTGGGCTATGGCCTGCCCCACGCCGATTTGATTCAAGAGGGCAACATTGGCCTCATGAAAGCGGTCAAGCGCTTTGATCCCGAACAAGGTGTTCGCTTGGTGAGTTACGCCATGCACTGGATCAAGGCTGAAATTCACGAATACATTTTGCGCAATTGGAGAATGGTCAAAGTGGCCACCACGAAAGCGCAACGCAAACTCTTTTTCAATTTGAGATCCATGAAGCAAGGCTTCAGAGCCGATGCCGATGAGGGCAGCACCCACAGAAGCGCTTTGACCGAAGCGCAAATTGAACAAGTCTCCAAAGACCTCAACGTCAAGCGCGAAGAGGTCATTGAGATGGAGACCCGCATGTCTGGTGGGGACGTGCTCTTGGATCCAAGCAACAACGAGGACGGCGAAGAAAGCTTTGGCCCCATCGCCTACCTCACCGATGTGAACCACGAGCCCACCTCCATGATGGAGGCCCACGAGCGCGATGTGCTCTCCAGTGACGGCCTGCAAGCAGCGCTTGCAAGCTTAGATGATCGTGCTCGCCGCATCGTACAAGAGAGATGGCTCAATGTGCGCGACGATGGCACAGGTGGCATGACACTGCACGACTTGGCAGACGAGTTTGGTGTGAGCGCTGAGCGCATCCGTCAAATTGAAGCCGCAGCCATGAAAAAGATGAAAGCTGCGCTCTTGGAATTTGCTTGAAAAAAAACGCTTGAGCATTCCAAACCAATCGAGGGCATCGGTGCAAACCGCGCCCTCTTTTTTATCGCCTCTTAATCCCTCAGACTAAAACTAGGACTTGCCGTCCTTCAAGAGCGTTAGGATATCCGCACTGAGCGCATCTTTGGGGGTGCCATAGCGAGAAAAAAGCCTGATCCTAGTTTGGGTGTCGTAGATGTAGTATCCAGCCGTGTGTTCCATGGTGTAGCTCGTGGGCGTGGGTCCATTGACACGGTCATAGTAAATGTTGAACTCTTTGGCCCAGGCTTTGAGCTGCTCGGGCTCAGGGCTGATGGAGATGATGTCCTCACCAAAATTGGCCACGTAGGCTTTGAGCACCTCGGGTGTGTCTCTCTCAGGATCCACGGTGATGAAGATCACTTGCACCTTTTGACCCTCAGGCCCCAAGCTCTCTTTGATCTCCTTGAGTTCGGTCAAAGACGTGGGACACACATCGGGGCACTGCGAATAACCAAAGAACACCAGGGCCACGCGTCCCTTGAGATCTTTCAACTGTTGCACTTGCCCATTGGCACCTGTCCACTGCAGGGTGCGACCCGAGTCACTGCCCGTGATGTCCACACCGTTGAAGTTCAAAGGCTTTGGAGAACAAGCGACCAAGACCAAGAACCCCATGAGAGCAAACACGGCCTTGAGACCTCGAGCCAAGCCCCATGTGCCCCTTACAAAGAAGAGCAATTGCGGCGCCACGAATTTCAATGGGGATAACAAGTTTTGCATGTTGAGCATCATGGTGTAAAAGTACAAAAGAGTTTAGTCTGCAAACACTTCAAAGTGATGAACCCGATCACAAATAGTGATCGATCAAAAAGGCTGCAAACAACAAGCTCAAATGGATGAGCGAAAACTTGAAAGTGGCCCGAGCCAATTCATCGGAATAACTCTTCCACAGCTTCCACGCATAGCCACAAAACACAAGGCTCAAAGCCAAAGCACTCACCAAATAAAACCAACCGCTCATTTGGTACATGAAAGGCAGCAAACAAGCGGCGAGCAAAATGATGGTGTAGAGCAAAATTTGAAGTCGCGTGAACTCATTGCCATGTGTCACAGGCAGCATGGGAAGACCAGATTTTCTGTAGTCCTCCACTCGGTACAAAGCCAAGGCCCAAAAGTGAGGGGGCGTCCACAAAAAGATGATCAAAAAAAGAATCAGTGCCTCTGGCCCCACGTCCCCAGTCATCGCAGCCCACCCCAAGACAGGAGGCATGGCACCAGAGGCACCACCGATCACGATGTTTTGAGGTGTGAGGGGTTTCAAGATCACGGTGTACACCACCGCATAGCCCACAAAGGTCGCCAAAGTGAGCCATAGTGTCAAAGGATTGACCCAAACATAAAGCACCACCGAGCCCAAGAGGCAAAGCACGCTGGAGAACACCAAAGCCTCCATGTCCGAGAGCTCACCTCTTGCGGTGGGTCGCCAAGCGGTGCGCTTCATTTTGGAATCAATGGTTTTTTCGACCAAACAATTGAACACCGCTGCTGCGCCTGCGACCAACCAAATGCCCAAACACGCTTTGAGCGCCAGCACCACATCGGCCAAGCTTGGCACACCAGGAACGGCCAGCACCATGCCGATCAAGGCACAAAAAACGATCAACTGAATCACCCTTGGCTTGGTGAGCGCATTGAATTGGCGCCAGCGGGGCAATAAGTCATCTGCAAACGTGCTCATTATGTGTCGATTCTAAAAAAATGATGATCCAAAACGAATTCCTAATGGAGCGCTCAGCGCTCCAATTGTCCCATGGCCTGTGAGCTCTTATGAGACAACGCAATCCAGGTCAAGCAAAGCACAAGAGCTGCCGCTCCCCCCGTGTGAGTCAGGGCACCCAATAAAGGCCAGCCCAGCACCACATTTGAGAGCCCCGAGGCCAGCTGAATCAGCAACAGCAATACCAACCAACGGGCCCATTTCACCTCACCGGCTTGCCTCAATTTTTGAATGAGCCACACAAGCAACACTGTCACCAAAGCAGCCATCAAGCGGTGAACAAAATGAATGGCAACCAATGCCTTGAACTCTAACACCTCTCCAGCACCTGAGAGCCCCAAGGGGCGCCAGAGTTCAAATCCAGTGCTGAAATTCATCTCTGGCCAAAACGATCCTTGACAAGTGGGAAACCCCTCACAAGCCAACACCGCGTAATTCGTGCTCACCCAAGCACCCAAGAAAATCTGAAGAGCAAGAGCGCCCATGCACACATAGAGCAAACGCGTCAAGCTTGAACCTTTATTCACTGCAGCCCTTGAAGCACCATCCCTCAAGTGCCCATGGGCCGCTTTCATTCGCCAAAGCTCAGTGCGGTAACCCTGCGTTTGGCACACCAAGAGTACCAAAAGAACCATGCCCCCCATCAAATGCAAACTCACAATGAGTGGAAACAATCGAGTCGTGACCGTCAATGCACCAAAGAGTCCTTGAATCAATACCCACAAAAGGGTCAGCACACTCAACCACACCCTCACCTGCACGCCCTCACCCTGCATCTCAGATTGCAAGCCCTGGGGTTGTGCTTTTACAGCACTTCTCTTCAAAGCCCAAGTTTGAACGCTCATGAGCAAAATCAAAAATCCAAGCGTCATGGCTGTGTAGCGATGGGCCATCTCAATCCAAGCCTTTTGCATAGTCACGGGCCCACTGGGCATTTGAGTCTGCGCCATATCGATGTTGGCGCTCGCCCCCATGGGAGTCACCCACCCATAACAACCGGGCCAGTCCGGACACCCAAGACCCGAATCACTCAAACGGGTAAAGGATCCAATCAAAATCAAATCGAAACACATGAAGAGCGTGAACGCTGAGAGCTTGGAGAGCCTCTCCAAACGCGTGGCGCTCTCGCCTGAACGTGTCCAAACAAAAGCCCATAGCGAAAAGCCAACGCAGGCAGCGAGCATCAAGAGTTGCGCCAAAGGGCGCCAATCGTACAACAGTGAAGCGTTTGTATCCACGAAAACTCTGCCTCAATCTCTGCCCGCTCGGTCCCAGCTGGCTGAGGCACTCAACAATCGGTTCAAGTCTTTCTTGACATTCACGACTTGCTCTCTTTCGCTGGACGCCACAAAGCGCTCCATCCACTCACCCTGAGGATCAACCAAATAAAAGGAAGACTCCAAGTTTTTGCCTTCTGAGGGTTTCAACCACGCTTGGAGCACGGCACTTGGCACCCTCAAGACTTGTGCTGACTGCAGTGCGGGCATGATCTTCTCGTCCACTGGCGCGTCGTCGTTGATCAACCACACCCAGTCCACCCGGTCTCTCTCCGCTCCGAGTGAGACAATCAACTGGCGTTGAAGGTACAAGCGTTCTTGACATTGCGCATCACACGCTCCCCCACCCACGCTCATGAAAAGCCATTGCCCCTTCAGTGCAGAAAGGTCTCTCACCTGACCCTTCAAGTCACGCACCTCTTGTTGAGGTATGGAGACCGTGGGTTGGATCAAATCGCCGTGCACAGCCTTGTTTTGGGGGCGAACCACATAGTAAGCGGTGTAAGAGGCGATAACGGGTGCGGCGCAAACGGCCAAAATCAACCACAACATCCAACGGTTGGTGCGCGAGCCCACTGGACTGCTTGCATCACCAGATAGGTCGCTTTGCGGCATGTCATGCACCGTCATCTCCAGCGGATGATCCAGAGCAGCATTAGCTTGAGGTTGAGGATTGTTTTGCATGTCTAAGGGGTTTGAGGATTTGATACCAAATGTATAAAAAAACGATCAACAAGGATAAACAAAACCATTGGAAAGCGTAGCCCACGTTGCGAGCAGCAGAGACGCTCACGACGGGCCAATCGCGAACCAGACCTTCTGAATTGTCTCCCAATTCAATCAAATTGCCTTTGATGTTGAGCCCAGACTCTTGAGCAAAGGACAAACGATCTATATTTTGGCGAATGAGCGTGAAGGGCGCATTTTGATTGCTCTCTTGAGCCTTTGCAGGAAAGGGCATTGGGAGTTCAAACATTTTGGAGGGTCCCTCGCTGATTCGAGCACTGATCTTGACCCAACCCATCGGGGTATCAAATGGTGCAATTCTGTCCCTTTGCACAGGGTCTCTGGGTATCCACCCTCTTTGTACCAAGAAAGTCACTTGTGGGCTGACTTCAAAGGGCGTGATCACCCAAAAGCCTGCGTGTGAATCTTGCGGACGGTTATCGAGCAACACGGTCCATTGACTCAACCAACGGCCCTCAAGCTCTACCCTTTGATTGAGTGAGGCTTGAGGATTGTTCAAAGCCAAGAGTTGGGCGTTGTTCAAAGGTGGAAGACTTTGAGCTTGTTTCACACTTTCGTCCAAAGCCCACTTTTGCTCAGCCCTAGACCACTGCCAAACACCCAGCCTAAAGGTGAGCGCGGCACTCGCGACGCTCACCAATAAAATAAACGCACGCATCCCACGCCCATTGGCTCTAAATTTTTGTTCAACCGATCGATTCAAGAGATAATCTCTTTCATGCAATACATTGTCGCTCTCGCTTTTGTCGCCATCTTGTCCAGTTTAGCACTCGCTTTGTTTTTCATGTTGAAGGGCCAAAAAGGTGAGAGTGGAACTCCCAACAAAATGGCACGCGCCTTGGCGCTTCGAATCGGGTTCTCGGTCTTGCTCTTCCTCTGCATTTTGATCAGCTGGAAAATGGGCTGGATTGAACCCACCGGCATTCAAAGCGGACAGTGATTGAGCACTGGTCTTAGCCAGTCCAAGTCCAAACCAATCGCCAAAGTCCCCTGACCCACCTTGCAAAGCTCGCTCAGCATCAAGGTGAGCACACCCAGCCCTCTCGTCATGGTCTCTTGCCAACTGAAGTAGACCATTCAAATTTGATCCTGGATAAACAAAAGGCTTGAAAGAAAACTTTCAAGCCTTGCGTTGACCCTTTTCTTCAAAAGATCAGGGCAGAGTGGACATCACATCCAATACACCAAAATGTACAGACCCAACCACACCACGTCCACGAAGTGCCAATACCAAGCGGCACCTTCAAAACCAAAATGCTTCTCTGCTGTGAAGTGACCCTTTTGCAGTCTGAGTGTCATGATGATCAACATGATGGTTCCCATGAAGACGTGAAAGCCGTGAAAGCCAGTCAACATGAAGAATGTGGAGCCATAGATGCCTGAGCTCAATTTCAAATTGAGTTCTGTGTAAGCGTGGAAATACTCAAAGCCTTGAACCCCCAAGAAGACCGAACCCAAAGCTACGGTGAACCACATGAAGAGGATGGTGCGAGCACGCTCTCCAGCAATCAAAGCGTGGTGAGCGATGGTGATGGTGATACCAGAAGACAAGAGCAACGCTGTATTGATCGTGGGCAGCCAAAAGGGTGTCATCGTGCCAAAGGGCTCGATGGTGCCAGCGGGAGAAGCCGTTGCACCAGGCATTGCAGTTGGCCACACCGATTTGAAGTCAGGCCACAAAATTGAATTTTCCAAGTTGCCAAGAGCAGGCACTGAGTGAGAACGCGCCCACCACAAAGCTGAGAAAAACGCACCGAAGAACATGACTTCA
>CAIPII010000122.1 GCA_903865035.1 uncultured Burkholderiales bacterium
CCGAATTTGACACCATCCCTTATGCAGTTTCCACGCATAAGGCACAACTTTCGCTATGAGTCCTCTGCTCTAACCAACTGAGCTATAGGCCCGAAGTGGATATTGTACTAGGAGCGCGCATGGGCTCTGAAAATTTTAAAAAGTTCTTGAAAATTCCAAATTGGCCAGGCCATGAGCTAAAGCTCTTGGAGACATACTGTCTCAGCCGTGACTCAAAGCGTTGGTGACCAATTTGGATGTGATGTCCACGATTTGGATCATGCGGTTGTAGGGCATTCTGGTCGGTCCAATCACCCCCAAGGTGCCCACCACTTCGCCATTGACTTGGTAAGGCGCGCTCACAATGGAGAGTTCCTCAAAAGGCACCACTTGGCTCTCGCCGCCAATGAAAATTCGCACGCCTGGTGCATTGACCGAAACGTCCAAGAGCCTCATGAGTTGCGCCTTCTCCTCAAAGAGCTCAAAGGCCCTTCTGAGCTGCCCCATATCGCTTGAGAAATCGCTCACAGACAGCAGGTTTTTCTCCCCCGAGATCACCACATCGCCTTGGTCCTGGCTCATGACCTCGGCACTGATTTGAACTGCAGCTTTCATCAAAGTGGCAATCTCGCCCCTCAAGCGCTCGACCTCTGTACCCAACTTGGCCCTGACCTCATCAAGCGCAATGCCTGAAAAATGGGTATTGAGGTAATTGGCCGTTTCCAGCAACTGAGCTTGTGTGTAATCCACATCGGGAAAAATAACACGATTTTGAACATCTCCCTCAGGCGTGACAATGATCACCAAGAGTCTTTTGTCCGAGAGCCTCAAAAACTCCAAATGCCGAAAGACCATGCTGCGCCTAGGGGCCATCACCACCCCTACAAAATGCGACAAATCCGAGAGCATGTGAGCCGCATTGGCAAGCACCTTTTGGGGCTGATCTGGGGCCAAACTCGGTGCGTTCAAGGCGTCTCTTTGGACCGTCAACATCGTGTCCACAAAAAGCCTGTATCCTTTGGCTGTGGGAATGCGGCCCGATGAGGTGTGGGGACTCACAATCAAGCCCAAATCTTCTAAGTCAGCCATCACATTTCGGATGGTTGCAGGCGACAACTCCAGACCCGACGCCTTGGAGAGGGTGCGAGAGCCCACAGGTTGGCCTTCGCTGATGTAGCGTTCCACCAGAGCTTTTAACAGTAACCTTGAGCGTTCATCCATGCCTGTCATGATAAGCCATCATTTTAGTGTTTTAATTCAACCATGAAATCTAAATTCAAACACATCGCCTTGGTGGGCAAGTACCAAATGTCAACACCCCCCGGTGTGCAGCCCATCTCTAGGGATATCCTTGAAAACATCGCGCAATTTTTATACAAAGAAGGCTGCGACGTTTTCATTGAGGAGACAACCGCCAGCAGCAATGGTTTGAGCGGACACCCGGTGCTGAGTTTGGATGGCATAGGGCGCACTTGCGACTTGGCCTTGGTGGTTGGAGGAGACGGCACCATGCTCGGCTTTGGAAGGCGCTTGGCCCCCCATGACGTTCCATTGATTGGCATCAACCAAGGTCGATTGGGCTTCATCACTGACTTGGTCTTGGCACAAATGCAGACCACCTTGCCCCCCATGCTGCAAGGTGAATATGTTGAGGACAGAAGATCCCTCTTGCACGCTCAGGTTTGGCGTGCTGGACATTGTGTCTTTGACACCGTGGCCATGAACGATGTGGTGCTCAACCGCGGACCCACCTCTGGCATGGTGGAAATTCGCGTTGAAGTGGATGGCCACTTCGTGGCCAATCAAAGGGCAGACGGCTTGATCATTGCCACACCAACGGGTTCAACGGCTTACGCTCTCTCAGCCGGTGGACCACTGCTTCACCCCTCACTTCAGGGCTTGGCCATGGTGCCCATCGCACCTCACACCCTCTCCAACCGGCCTTTGGTCTTGGCCGATCCGGGAGAAATTGTGATGGAGCTGGTCTCAGGCCGTGAGGCAAGCGTGAACTTTGACATGCAGTCCTTGACCTCGGTGATGATCGGAGACCGTGTGAGCATCAAGCGCAGTCCCCACAGCGTTCGCTTCCTTCACCCCAAGGGCTGGACTTATTTTGACAATTTGAGAGAAAAACTACACTGGAATGAGGGGGCTCCATGAGTCTTGGTCGCATTCACTTAAGGGATTTTGTGATTGTGAAGGAGCTCGAAATCGAGTTCCAAAACGGGTTCACGGTTTTGACCGGCGAGACTGGAGCCGGTAAATCGATTTTGATCGACGCTTTGCAGTTTGCGTTTGGAGCAAGGGCCGATGCGGGAATGATCCGCGAACAAGCGCAAAGGGCCGAAGTGAGTGTCACCTTCACGCCCGAGCCTCAACTGCTCGCGTGGCTCCATGACCAAGGATTTGAGTCTGCCGATGAGTGGCTCATCAAACGCATCTTGGATGGCCCCGGCAAATCCCGAGCTTGGCTCAACGCAAGCCCCATCAGCGCCACCCAACTCAAGGCCATTGGCGAGCAACTGCTCGACATTCACGGCCAACACGCCTGGCAAAGCCTCACCCGCGCAGAAGAAGTTCGCGCGCTCTTGGATGCCTATGCGGGCGTGAACACCGCAGAACTTAAAAACGCTTGGCTCCAATACAAAGAGGCACAAAACGCACTCGATCTCGCCTTGTTTTCTCAATCCAATCGGAGTCAAGAAAGAGAGCGCTTGACGTGGCAGATTGCTGAGCTTGAAAAACTCTCCCCCGTCATTGGGGAATGGGAAGAATTGAACACACAGCATCAACGGCTCTCCAATGCACAGTCACTCTTGGACGCTGCCCAATTTGCACTCACGGCACTGCACGCCGAAGACTCTGGCGCCTTGGGTCAACTCTCTCATGCACTTCGCCACTTGCAAGATCTCTCCCACGTTGAACCCCAGTTTAGCGAGATTGCTGAGGTCCTCTCATCAAGCCTTGCACAAGCCCAAGACAGCGCTCACAGCGTCCAAGCATGGCTTAAAAATGTAGACCTTGATCCTCAGCAACTCCAAAGCTTAGATGAAAGATTGTCCTTGTGGCTGAGCTTGGCCAGGCGCTTTAAAACGCCAGCCGAAGATCTTGCAGGACTTGTTCAAACCTGGAGGGAGGAACTCAGCAAACTGGAAGAGTCCTTGGATGTGGAAGTGCTCGAGCGCAAACTTCACGCCGCTTTGAACGCCTTCACAAGTGTTGCCAAAGGCGTGTCCAAAGCTCGCCACACAGCCGCTCCTAAACTTGCCCATTCCATCACGCAAGCGATGCAAGGACTCGGGATGCCAGGCGGAGCGTTTGAAGTGAGTCTGATTGAATCCTCTCAGCCCAGCGCCCATGGTCTGGAGGATGTCCAATTCCTGGTGAGCGCTCATCCAGGTAGCACGCCTAAACCTGTGAGCAAGGTGGCCTCAGGTGGCGAGCTCTCTCGCATCTCCTTGGCCATCGCGGTCACCACCAGTGAGCTTGGTAGCACCCAAACCTTGATTTTTGACGAAGTCGATTCTGGCATTGGCGGCACCGTGGCCCACACGGTGGGCGCGCTCCTCAAGCAATTGGGTCAAGATCGACAAGTGTTGGCCATCACCCACTTGGCCCAAGTCGCCTCCAGCGCCGATCACCATTGGGTGGTCTCCAAACAACGCTCTAGCGCGGGCAGTCAAAGTGAAGTGACAGCTGTGGTGGGCGCTCCTAGAGAAGCTGAGATTGCGCGAATGTTGGGTGGCGAGAGTCACTCGCAAGTCTCTATGGCACATGCCAAAGAAATGCTCGAGAGCAAAAATTCAGTCATTCAAAACACTCCCAAGCCCACCGCGGAAAAACCAAAACGAGCGAAGGCTCCACAGAAATGAACTCCAGCGAATCCTCGATTGAATTGATTTTGATCACCGGAGTATCGGGCTCTGGCAAATCCGTGGCGCTTCACGCCTTGGAAGATGCTCGCTACTTTTGCGTGGACAATTTGCCGCCCGAATTGCTCATCGATTTTGTCAATTTGGAAACCCAAAAAGGCTCCACCAAATTGGCCATTGCCATGGACTCCAGGAGTGCCGAATCCCTGCCCTTGATTCCAGAGCAAATCGCAAAGCTCAAAAAAGCCAATGTGGACGTGAGGTTGCTCTTTTTAGACACCCAAACGGCCACCCTCATTCGCCGCTTCTCAGAGTCCAGAAGACCCCACCCTCTCTCAAAGCCCAATGCCTCATCACATGCTGACATGGAGCGCGATTTGCAGCAAGCGATTGATCTCGAGCGCGAACTGCTTTGCGACTTAAGGGAGCTTTCGCACATCATCGATACGTCGCTTTTGAAAAACAGCCAACTCCAAAGCCACATCAAAAGTTTGGTCTTCGCACCTGAGGCGCAACTCACTTTGATCTTTGAGTCCTTTGCGTTCAAAAAAGGCATTCCGGTTCACGCAGACTATGTGTTTGATGTACGCATGTTGCCCAACCCCCACTACGAGCCTGAACTCAAAGCCTTGACGGGTCTGGACGCCCCCGTCTCTGAGTGGCTGGCTCAACAGCCCTTGGTTGGAAAGATGGCCAACCAAATCGAGGAATTTTTATCCCAATGGCTCAATGCCCTGAATTCAGATCACAGGAGTTACGTCACCGTTGCCATCGGTTGCACCGGAGGACAACACCGCTCGGTCTATTTGGTCGAGCAACTCAGCCAACGTTTTACTCAAAAATGGGTCACTTTGAAACGTCACCGAGAATTGGGCTTGTGAGTTGATCTCAAAATAGCTCTTTCAAGCAAGACTCAACGGGCCTGGGCACGCCCACCACTGACCACGCTTTTGAATCCATCCACTGTCCAAAGCCCTGGAGGCTCTCATGGAGAGCCAAATTGGTTTTTGATGCGCCTTTGATGCGCAACACAAAGGGCTCGATCACCAAGGACTGGTGTGTGAGCTCGTGGCGAATGGGCTCCAATGTTTGCAAAGACACACCTCTTGGCATGCTCTGCCTCAAAGCCGCTTCGCTCTCAAACTCAGGGAAAGAATACAAACCCCTCCAAATCCCTGAGGGTTTAGCACCTGAGCGCTTCACACCCAGCACCTGCCCCAACCCATCCACCGCAATGAGCCAAAAGAGTCGGCGTTGAATGCGTTTGATTTTTTTGGTTTTGAGCGGAAAACGTGTTGGCTCACCACTTGCGTGTGCAGCACAACCCCGAACCACTGGACAAGATTCACAGGACGGATTTTTAGGCTTACAGACCGTCGCCCCCAAGTCCATGATGCCCTGCGTATAAACGGGCATGAGCGCGTCCTTCTTAGGTAACAATTCTTGCGCCTTCAAGCCCAATGCCTTGGCGTGAATGCCCACACTCAAGTCCTCTTCAAAGCCCAAATACCGACTGAGCACGCGCTTGACGTTGCCATCAAAAATGGCCACCCTTGATGAAAAACAAATGGACGCGATGGCAGCCGCCGTGGAAGGCCCAATGCCTGGCAAACCCGTGAGCTCATGCAGCGTTTGGGGAAAGCGCCCTCCATGCTTTGAGACCACATCTTTGGCGCACTGATGAAGGTTTCTGGCTCTTGAGTAGTACCCCAGTCCACTCCACATGGACAAAACCTCGTCCTCTTGTGCGATTGCAAGGTCTTCAATGCTTGGGAATCGAAGCATGAAGCGCTCAAAGTATTCCATGACCGTTTTGACCTGAGTTTGTTGCAGCATGATCTCAGACAACCAAACTGGGTAGGGCGAGAGATCTTGTTGCCAAGGCAGATCGTGCCTTCCATGTTTTTTTTGCCAAATGCACAAGGTGCTTGCAAAGTCGATTTTTGCGAGCTCCTTGGAGGATTGGGTTTTTATCGCTTTTGGCATTGGGGACAATAAAAGGTGGACCGTTGACCTTGCCGCATCATCTTGATGGGCGTTAGACAAACCCGACAGGGTTCCTTTTCTCGGTCGTAGACGAATGTTTCCAATTGAAAGTAACCACTCTCGCCCTTGGCGTTGGAGAAATCCCTCAAGCTTGAACCGCCCACTTCAAGCGCACGCGTCAAGACTTGAACAATGGATGCATGCAGCTTGGCCACGCGAGGTTTGGACAACGCAGCGCCTCGAGTCGTGGGCCTGATGCCCGACAAAAAGAGAGCCTCACTTGCGTAAATATTACCCACACCCACCACCAATTGACCACTCAACAAGATTTGCTTGATGCTGGCTTTTTTGCTTCGCAAGGCCTTGTGAAAAACGTCAATTTCAAAAGATCCCTCCAGTGGCTCCACGCCCAGGTTGGACAAGAGTTTTTGCGCCATTTGTCCTTGCTCACTCTCACTGAAGACCACTGCGCCAAAGCGGCGAGGATCGTGCAAGCGAAGGGTCCCGTGGCTCGTGACCAAGTCAAAGTGATCATGCAGCTTGGGCTCGCCCAAGTCGGCCTCAAATCGCAAAGCGCCAGACATGCCCAAATGAATGAGCAATAGCCCTTCACTCAAGTCAATTAACAAATATTTACCTCGCCTCCTTACCCCAAGCACGCGCTGGCCAATCAAACGGCTGTCCTTGCAAGACAAGGGCCATCTGAGGGGCTTTCCAAGCCTCACGCCCAGCACCAAAGCACCTTGGATGCGGTCAGCAAAGCTCAAACGGGTCACTTCAACTTCGGGTAATTCTGGCATGATGAATTCAATGGCTTGAAGATGCGATTATCATGGAAGCAATGAACCCCTTTAACGATGCCCCCCATTGACGCCAAATCCTTGACTTTTGCACCGCGAATGAAGCCTACAATTATTTCCAATCTTCACCTTTACTGGTTTGGCTCAGTGTCAAAAAACAATCAGACCTTCTTGAATGCTCCCCTGCTGTTGCTGGCAGCGGTGTGCTTGGCGACCTCACTTGGGTCAAGACCCGCTGCTGCGCAAAGCGTGTATTCAAGATCAAACTTGCCTCATCAACGCCTTGCAGCTGCACCCACCCAGCCCTCATCTCCTTCGTTGAACCCAACCCTTGAGCCGAGCAAGTCCCCAAGTGAATCCCTCAACTCCAATTTGAATGCTCAGTGGATGTTTGAGATTTTGCTCGGCGAGATGTACAACCTTCAAGGCAGCACCGCCAAAGGCTATTCCCTTTTGCTCGATGTGGCCAAAAAATCTGGGGATGAAAAACTCTTTGAACGCGCCGTTGAATTGGCCCTTCAAGCTCGTTCGGGCGAGGCGGCCTTGGAAGCGGCGAAGGCTTGGAGTGCGAGCAATCCAAAATCCAAATCGGCCCAACTCTATGTTTTTCAAATTGTGCTCGCTTTGGGTCGGGTCAATGAGTCAGAGCCTGCTCTTCAAAAGCTCATTCAACTGACCCCAAAAGAGGACTTGCCCGATATGCTGCGCTCGATCCCCCATCAGTACAGCCGTGTGGAAAACAAATCCACTGCCGCCCAAATCGTGGAGCACGCTTTGGAGAGCTTCAAAGCCTCTAAATCGGTTGGTGCCACCGCATGGAGCGTGATTGGTCAAATGCGCTTGATGGCCAAAAATTCTGATGGCAGCATGCAAGCCGTCATCAAGGGCCATGCAGTCGATCCTAAAGCCATGGACCCCTTGTGGCTTGCATTGGCTTTGATGGAGGAGAGAAACTCAGAGGCGGAGAGCTTCCTTGGCGAAGTTCTCAAATCCAAGTCAAACTCCATCAGCTTGGACTTCAAACTGAGCCATGCCCGTGTTCATCTGTCGCAGATGCGCTTGGATGAGGGCATTGTTGAACTCACACAACTCGTCAAAGAGCATCCCACCTACGCCAAAGCTTGGATCTTTTTGGCCAGTGCGCAAAGCGAAAAAGGACACGATCGCGAATCCCAAAAAGCTTGGATGAGTTATTTGGATTTGAAGCAGACCCAAACGGACTTGCCCAGTTTGGAGGTCGACCAAGCTTACCTTGGCTTGTCGCAAATCGAGACGAAACAAGGACACTGGACTCAAGCGATGCAGTGGCTTGAAAAAGTCAGCAATGAAAAAAACAGCACCACTGTCACCATCCAAAAAGCTCAGATTTTGAACCGACAAGGCAAATCCCAAGAGGCCAACGCATTGCTGGAGAGCTTGCCCGAGGACTCCGCTCAAGCCCAACGCTTGAAGCTCATGACACAAGTGCAGTTGCTCAGGGATCAAGATAACGCGCTCAAAGCACTCAAGCTCTTGAAGCAGGCCGCTCAAGCCGAACCAGAAAACGATGACCTGGCCTACGAAGTGGCCATGACCTACGAAAAGCTGGAGCTCTTGTCCGACATGGAAAAAGTGTTGCAAGAGATCATCTCCCACACCCCCACCTATCACGCAGCCTACAACGCCTTGGGCTATTCATTGACCGAGCACAACCAACGCTTGCCTGAGGCAAGAGGCTTGATCGTGAAAGCCTTGGAGTTGGCTCCAGAGGATGCGTTCATCATGGACAGCTTGGGATGGGTGGAGTTCAAGCTCAATCACCTGCAAGAGTCTTTGGCCATCCTCAAAAAAGCCTATGAGCTCAGAGCCGATAGTGACATTGCAGCTCATCTGGGAGAGGTGCTTTTTGTACTTGACCAAAAAGAGGCGGCGCAACGCGTCTTCAAAGAAGGGCTGCAAAATTCGCCACTCAACACCACACTCAATGAGACCGTCAAACGACTTGGAGTGGCCCTTTGAGCTCACAGAGCAAGTGCAGCAAAGGCTTGCGCATTCTTTCATGCGCAAGCCTAAAAAAACTCAAACGCTCTCACCTCCTTGCCTTGAGCGCACTCACGCTCGCGGCCTGTCAGACCCCAAAATTTCAAAGCATGCCTGAGCCAGGCAATTCAAGTCCTGTCGCGTCAACTTGGGTGCAAAAACCTCCACCTCTGGATCGATTGGCCACGACGCCCACACTTGAGCGTTTGGCTTGGGAGGGACGAGTTCAAATTGAGGTCGACACCGCCCCTTTAACCAAACTCTCTGGCCCTTTTGCACTGGAGATGTCTGGCGATCAAGGTTCTTTGCGCCTCATGGGTCCACTGGGCTCGACAGCAGCGCTTTTGACTTGGGGTAAAAACTGGGCCACCCTACAAAGCAGTCAACTCAAACCCAAAGAACAACATTTTTCCTCTCTGAGCGATCTGATGCAAAACTGGCTGGGCTCACCCATTGAGCTCGAAGAGCTCATGCCTGGCCTCTTGGGTCAAGAGAGCACCCATGCGGGTTGGCGCTTTGAGAGCAACATGGGCAGAACCAAAGTGGCCCAAAGGCTTTTTCCCGCTCCCGCTGTGAACATCAAATTGATCTTGGACGAAACACAAACCACCCCTTGAGCACACACCCCTAGAGCGCATGAAGACTTTGACCGATGTATTGGCGCCTGCCAAACTCAATTTATTTCTCCACATCACTGGCCAACGACCAGACGGCTACCACTTGATTGAGTCGGTCTTCATGCTGATCGACTGGTGTGACGTGCTCCACTTTGAGCTCAATGAGAGTGCACAAATCACCAGACGAGACCTCAACGTCCCCCTCCCCGCTGAGGACTTGATC
>CAIPII010000123.1 GCA_903865035.1 uncultured Burkholderiales bacterium
AGGACAAGTTGGTTTCTAGCGAAGTCAGAGCGCCTGTGGAAGACATCATTGCTAAAGCCTTGGGTGACTATCTGCAAGAAAAGCCCAATGATGCAAAAATCATTTGTGGAAAAATTGTCGATGCTGCAAGAGCGCGTGAAGCTGCTCGCAAAGCACGTGAGATGACGCGCAGGAAAGGTGTTTTGGATGGCATGGGCCTTCCTGGCAAGCTTGCCGATTGTCAAGAAAAAGATCCATCACTTTGTGAAATTTACATCGTTGAGGGAGACTCAGCTGGAGGTTCTGCCAAACAAGGCCGGGACCGTAAATTTCAGGCCATTTTGCCTTTGCGTGGAAAAATTCTCAACGTTGAAAAAGCAAGATACGAAAAGCTCTTAACCAGCAACGAAATCTTGACTCTCATCACAGCTTTGGGCACTGGCATTGGAAAAGTAGGATCCGATTCCAGCAAGTCAGGCAGCGATGATTTCAACATCGATAAATTGCGTTACCACCGCATCATCATCATGACCGATGCTGACGTTGACGGTGCGCACATCAGAACACTTTTGCTCACTTTCTTTTATCGGCAAATGCCAGAGCTTGTGGAACGCGGGCACATCTACATTGCGCAGCCTCCGCTTTACAAGGTTCGAGTGGGCAAGGAAGAGCAATACTTGAAGGACGCCTCAGCTCTGGATGGCTTTTTGCTCAAAGTGGCACTCAAGGATGCGTCCCTTACCACTGGTGGTGTTCAGGCGCAAACGCTCTTTGGTGAGACGCTGGAGGAGTTGGCCAGGAAACACCAGGTTGCCGAAGCCGTCATTGCACGCTTGAGTGGTTTCATGGACGCAGAGGCATTGCGTGCGATTGCCGATGGTGTGGCCGTGAACCTTGACAATTTGGATCAAGCCCAAAGCAGTGCTGCAGCGATGCAAGTCAAATTGCGCGAACTCGGCAGTGGATCTGTGGTCACGGGTGAGTTTGATGTTCGCACCGATAAGCCCCTGTTGCGCATCAGTCGCTCTCACCACGGCAACGTCAAGAGCAGCATCATCACGCAAGACTTTGTGCATGGAGCGGACTATGCGGCTCTTTCTGAAGCTGCACTGACCTTCAAATCTTTGATCTCTGGGGGAGCCATCATCTCTCGAGGTGAAGGAGAGCGTCAAAAGCAAGAAAAAATCAGCGATTTCAGGCAAGCCATGAATTGGCTCATTGGACAAGCTGAACATGCAACTGCAAGACAACGCTACAAGGGTCTTGGAGAGATGAATCCTTCTCAATTGTGGGAAACCACCATGGATCCCACAGTGAGGCGTTTGTTGCGCGTTCAAATCGATGATGCGATCGAAGCTGACCGTGTTTTCACCATGCTCATGGGTGATGAGGTCGAGCCTAGACGCGATTTCATCGAAACCAACGCCCTGCGCGCGGCCAACATTGACATCTAAAAAGAGCGCTTTTGGCAGCTCTTTTTAGAACAGTCCAGCGCGAAAGTCGTTGACCGCCTGAACCAATTGCTCTTGTGTGTTCATCACAAAGGGCCCATATTGTGCAATGGGTTCTTTCAAGGGAACGCCGGCAATCACAATCGCCTTTGATTTGGCTTGTCCCCTGAGTTTGAGGGTTTCACCATCATTGGCCATGATGGCCATGGTGCTTGTTGGGATGATTTGCGAACCATCGTGGTTGATGTTTTGCAATTCACCTCTGTAGACAAAGATGAATGCATTTGCTTTTGGATCCAAATTGAATTCAACATCACAAGCAGATTCTTGCGGAAACCACAGGTCATAGAACTGAGTTTGTGTTTTTGGGGTTTGCATGGGACCCAATGTACCTTTGAAGTTTCCTGCAATCACTTTGACACGCGCACCGCTTGTGTCGTTGTGAAAAGGCATGTCGGAAGGCTCAAAGTCTTTGTACTCTGGGGTGCACATTTTTTCTTCTGAGGGAAGGTTCAACCAAAGTTGAAAACCTTCCATGCGCCCATCTTCTTGCTCGGGCATCTCGCTGTGGATGATGCCTCGACCTGCGGTCATCCACTGAACGCTTCCAGGGCGCAGCAGCCCCTCATTGCCTGCGTTGTCTTTGTGCCTCATCTTTCCCTCGATCATGTAAGTGACCGTCTCAAACCCTCTGTGGGGGTGATCTGGAAAGCCGCCGATGTAATCACTTGCATCGTCGGTTGCGAAGGAGTCCAGCATCAAAAAAGGATCCAGTCTGATTTGCAAATCTTGTGTCAAGACGCGAGTGAGCTTGACACCATCGCCATCGGAGGTGGGCCGGCCTTTGACCAGTCTCTCTATGCTTCTGTCGTTCATGTATTTAGCCTTTGCTGATGATCAGACATGCGTTTGTGCCCCCAAACGCAAACGAATTTGACAATGCGTGTGTCAAAGCTTTGTTGCCATTGTTTTTACCTGTGATGACGTTGATGTTCATCTCAGGGTCTACTTCCATCTCGGTGGCATTTTTGGGAATTGTGTTTTTCTCCAAAGCGCGCAAACAAACCAAAAGCTCCAAAGCGCCGCTGGCCCCCAAGAGGTGACCATGGATCGATTTCGTAGAACTCACAGGGACTTTATGGGTTGAGAACACTTCTTCAATGGCTTTGGCTTCACTTGAATCGCCTTGGTGGGTTGCTGTTCCGTGAGCATTGATGTAGTCAATGTCAGCGGCGTTCAGGTTGGCATCTTTCATTGCTGCACGCATCACTTTGATTTGGGACTGCGTGTTGGGTTTGGTCATGTGTTGACCGTCGCAATTGCTTGCAAAACCGCTCAAGAAAAAACGGGTTTCTTTTGGCTGCGTTGGCTTTTCCCTTTGAAGCACAAAAGCGCACGCACCTTCACCCATTGCAAAGCCGGACCTGGTTTTGCTGAATGCCACATTGTCTGCAATGCGTCCTTCTTTCACGGGCACCATCACATGCAAAGCGTTCCATGCGTACATCACTCCCGCACTCAGCATGGATTCACTTCCACCCACGATCACGGTGTCGAGTTGATGGCTTCGAAGGGCTTTCATGCCTTCAGCAATTGCGAGAGCAGACGATGCGCAAGCACTGGCCATTGTGATGCATGCACCTTGTGCCTTGACGTGCAACGCGATCTCTGATGCTGCTGTGCTTGGCATGCTCGTGATCACTGAGGTGGGTCGAATTCTCTTTTGTTGGGCGTAGAGTTGTTCACACGTTGTGTCAAACGTTGATGCC
>CAIPII010000124.1 GCA_903865035.1 uncultured Burkholderiales bacterium
CCATTTTGTGAATCGAAAAGGGCGTCATCAGGTCTCCTGTTGCGAGGAGATTTACATTGTCCATCAAAATTGAATTTGCCTTGAAGCATTGTCTTGGTTTTTTATGATCGGAAAAAAATTGGGAACACGCTGTCTTTTGAGTCTTTTTACACCCGAATGATGTGACCGCCTTCAGACTCATGCAGTTTAGAGGCACAATATGGTCATGAACAAGGGAATATGGATCAGTTTCGAGGGCATTGATGGTGCTGGTAAGTCCACCCACATCGAGGGTTTGGCAAGTGCATTCAAGTCCCAAGGGCGCTCGGTCACCTTGACCCGTGAGCCTGGCGGCACAGCGCTGGCTGAGAGCTTGCGCACTTTGTTGCTCAATGAAGCCATGGATCCCCTGACCGAGAGTCTCATGGCCTTTGCAGCCAGACGAGACCATTTGAACCAAGTCATAGTGCCTTCCCTTGCCAAAGGTGAGACCGTGTTGTGTGATCGTTTTACCGATGCAACCTTTGCCTATCAAGGTGGAGGAAGGGGCGTTCCTTGGGAAATCCTTAAAACCTTGGAGTCCATGGTTCAAGGCTCAAGCGAACCATCCCAAGCCTCATCGATCAGACAACCAGATTTGACCATTTGGTTTGATTTGGCTCCAGAGATAGCTGCCAGCCGCTTGGCCGATGCGAGAGCA
Organism: uncultured Burkholderiales bacterium; assembly: GCA_903865035.1. GTDB lineage: Bacteria > Pseudomonadota > Gammaproteobacteria > Burkholderiales > Burkholderiaceae_C > Limnohabitans. Next base: position 680 of record CAIPII010000124.1, read on the forward strand.
CCCGATCGATTTGAGTCGCAACCTTTGGATTTTTTTACCCGTGTGCAAGCTGGCTACGCCAGAAGAAGGGACGAAGATCCCTCGAGATTCTTGACCATCGATGCCTCTCAAAGCAAACACCAAGTTTGGCAGCAACTCACCCGGGGATTGGTGAGCAAAGGATGGCTCTCCATCGTGACACCAAGCTCGGTTTGAGACGACCCTCTAACGTGAACTCAATGACACCGTCTCATGGCTGAACAATCTGATGCATCCAACACCCACGTGCCAAAACCTTTGGCACCGTGGTTGGCTCGCCAGCTAGAGCACTTGCTGGCTCAAAAGGGGCATGCATGGTTGATTTCAGGTCCCTCTGGACTGGGTCAGTACAGCTTGGGCGAGAGTTTGGCCAAGGCTTGGTTGTGTGAGCAGCCCAGCCCCCAAGGAGCCTGTGGAATTTGCCCCAGTTGTCGAGGGTTTGTTTCAAGAACCAACCCTGATTTGTTTGTATTGATGCCAGAGATCATGATGATGGAGCATGAGTGGCCTTTGGACGAAAAAGTTCAAAAAGAACTCGATGACAAGAAAAGGAAACCCTCCCAAGAAATAAAGGTCGATGCGGCCAGAGCGTTGGTGAGTTTCAGTCAAATCAGTCGCTCAGGAGGTGTGGGCAAGGTTGCTTGGATCCACCCTGCAGATCGCATGAACTCCGTGACCGCCAATACATTGCTCAAAACTTTGGAGGAACCTCCCGAGGGTTTTCGCTTCGTTTTGACCAGTGGTGCAGCCCACGAGTTGCTCCCTACGATTCGCTCAAGATGCCAAAATTACACGGTGGAGTGGCCCAGCCAAGCCGAGAGCATTGGTTGGTTGACACAAGAGGGCATCAAGACCCAAGCAGATGCACAAGTTTGGCTGCGAGCGAGCGGTGGCCGTGCCGAGGATGCGTTGATTTGGGCTCAAGTGTTCAAACACAATGCCAAGGCTTGGCTCGAACTGCCACGCGCTTTGGCCAAGGGTGAGGCTGGGTTGTTGAGTGAATTGAGTGGCTCACAAACGGTCAATGTCATGCAAAAAGTTTGTCATGACATGATGTGTTTGAGTCAAGGGGCCGCTCCAAAGTTTTTCCCCTCAGAATCTTTGAGCTCCAAAGCACAGCTCAACGCCATGACCGAATGGTCCAAAGCACTTTTGGTGAGTGCTCAATCGGCTGATCATCCTTTCAACTTGGGCTTGATGCATGAAGCCTTGGTTTCACAGGCCAAGGGTTTTTTGAGCCAGTTGGCCTGATTTTTATAATTTTTTCTGATTTCTCATGTTTGTCGATTCCCACTGTCATCTCAATTACCCTGAATTTGAACCTCAAATGGATCAAATCAGACAAGACATGCATGCCGCATCTGTGGAGAGGGCTTTGTTGATCAGCACGCAACTCGAAACCTTCGAGAGTGTGCATGCCTTGGCCATGAAATTCGATAATTTTTGGTGCACCGTTGGCGTGCATCCTGATGAGGACTCTGTGATCGACCCAAGTTCAGAGGATTTGTTGTCGCGCATTCGACCCAAAGTGGTGGGGATTGGGGAGACAGGATTGGATTACTATCGTTTGAATGGCCGATCCATTGAGGACATGCATTGGCAAAGGGAGCGCTTCAGAAGGCACATCAGGGTTGCTCAAGAGACTCGACTCCCCCTTGTGATTCACACCAGAAATGCCTCAGAAGAC
>CAIPII010000125.1 GCA_903865035.1 uncultured Burkholderiales bacterium
ATGGGAGCGTATTGTGCAGCTTGATCGATGCGACGCTTCAAGTCGTCTTTGCTCTCCATCGTGCCCAGTTTGGTTGTGACCAGTCCGAGAACCACGATTTTGTCTTTGGGCAAAAAGCGCAAGGGCTTGAAGTCTCCGCTCCTGTCGTCATCGTATTCCAAGAAATACGCGTCGATGTTCATCTCCGACAAGAGTGCTTCGGCCACAGGTTCATAGTTCCCTTCGGCGAAGTGGTAGCTCTTGAAGTTGCCACGGCACAAATGCATGGCCAAGAGCATTCCAGCTGGTTTTTTGGCAACGACTTTGTTGATGAAGGTGGCATAGCGGTGGGGCAGCTCATTGGGATCGTCTCCTCTTTGGCGAGCGGCTTCGCGCATTTTTTCGTCACACAGGTAAGCCAAGTTGGTGTCATCCATTTGCACGTAGTTGCAACCCGCAGCAGACAAGGCTCTAAGCTCCTGTGCGTAAGCCTCGGCCACGTCGTCATAAAAGTCGGGATCGAGCTCGGGGTAAGCGGTTTTGCTGATGCCAGCCCTTCCACCCCTGAAATGCAGCATGGTGGGAGAGGGGATGGTGACTTTGGGTGTGACGCCAGGTTTGATTTGAGACTTTAGATAATTGAAGTCATCGACTTGGATGTTTTTGGAGTGCCGAATTTTGTCAACCACGCGAATGGCTGGAGGTGCGGGCTCTGTGGTGCCGTCAGGGTTCAAAACGGACAAAGGAATGTCGGTGGCAACGCCTCCGAGTTGCTCCAAGAAGTCAATGTGAAAGTAAGTCCTGCGGTATTCGCCATCGGTGATGGCTTTGAGTCCCACACTTTGCTGGAAATCGATGATTTCTTTGATCGCTTTGTCTTCAATGTCACGCAATTGCAAAGCGGTGATTTGTCCGCTTTGAGCTTGTTTTCTGGCGGAGAGCAAATACTCGGGTCTCAAGAAACTGCCAACGTGGTCGTAGCGGGCAGGAAGTTTGGGTAGCATCTTTTATAATTCCTTCATGGAGTGGTTGATTTTGATGAGAATCCTATCATTGAGCCACAGTGCCCGAGAATGATTGAAACACCTTTTTGCTAAGTGTTCTCACTCTTGACTAAAAGGGGCTTTGTGGCACCATGCCACTTCACGGCTTGTTCATTGTTGAAACAATGAATCTAGATACCAACACCAGTTAAAAGGGAAATCATGAAGAAATTGCCTTGGATCAAAGCGCTGTCGGCTCTTGGCTTGACGCTGCTCTCTCAGTTGAGCATTGCGGATGCCACGCCATTCAAAATCGGGTTCATCACACCCATGACTGGCCCATTTGCCTCAACAGGGGCTCAAATGTTGGCCGGTGCCAAGCTCTACATGGCGCAGCATGGCAACAAAGTCGAGGGGCGTGAGGTTGAGTTGATTCTCAAAGACGACACAGGCACGCCTGATGTGACCAAGCGCTTGGCGCAAGAGTTGGCGGTCAATGACAAGGTTGACGTGTTTGCGGGCTTTGGTCTGACTCCTTTGGCCCTGGCCACTGCTCCCATCGCAACCCAAGCCAAAATCCCCATGGTTGACATGTTGGCGGCCACGTCTTCGATCATCAATTCCACCCCTTACATGGTGAGAGTTTCCATGACGCTCCCACAAGCGAGTGTGATCATTGCCGACTGGGCACCTAAAAATGGCATCAAAAAAGTGGTCACCATGGTCTCAGACTACGGTCCTGGTATTGATGCAGAGGAGTCTTTCAAAGATCGCTTCCTCTTCAATGGCGGTCAGGTCTTGGAATCTCTTCGCGTGCCCTTTAAGGTCAACGATTTTGCGCCTTACTTGCAGCGTGTGCGTGAACTCTCCCCAGAGGCGGTCTTCATTTTTGTGCCCTCAGGTGTAGGCACAGCTGTCATGAAGCAATTCGTGGAAAGAGGCTTGGACAAGACCGGCATTCGCGTGATTGGAACCGGTGACGTGGTCGATGACGACATCTTGAATGGCATGGGTGATGCAACGCTTGGCATTGTCTCTGCTTACCCCTACTCAACGGTTCATCCTTCAGAGATCAACAAAAAGTTTGTTCAAGATTTCAAGAAATACAACCCCAAGCTTCGTCCCAATGCTGTTGCTGTGTTTGGCTACGATGGCATGAGGGTGATTTATGAAGCTTTGAAAGCGACCAAGGGCAAGGGCGGCGGTGATGCTCTCTTGGCTGCGATGAAGGGGCAGATTTTTGAGAGCCCACGCGGTCAAATCTATGTCGATGCGACGACCCGAGACATCGTTCAAAGCATCTACATTCGCCGCGTTGAGCGCAGCAAGACCGATGGTGAGCTCTACAACGTTGAGTTCCAGGAGGTCAAAGACGTTAAAGATCCCAGAAAGAAATAATGGGAAAAGTTTTCTTTCGTGCCGACCAAGTCGGCAGCTTGCTTCGTCCCCAATCTTTGCTTCATTCTCGTGAAGAGTTTGCAAAAGGACATTTGAGTGCTCAGCAACTGCGATCTCTTGAGGACGAGTGCATTGCACAAGTTGTCAAAGAGCAAGAGGCTGCAGGCTTTGAAGTCGTGGTGGATGGAGAGTTCAGGCGTGAGAATTGGTGGATCGATTTCATCAAAGCGCTGTCTGGAGTGGAAATCACGGAAGGGGTTGCAGCTCAGGCTTTTGTGGCTCCGACACAAAAAGCTCAAAGTGATTGTGGCCACGATCATGAAGACGGGGATCATGCTTGGCAGTACGTTCCCAAAAATGTACTCACCACTGGCAAGATTTCCCTCAAGTCTCCTGTGACCCTCGCAGATTACAAGCACTTGCAAAGCGTCACCTCAAAGACGGCCAAGGTCACCATTCCGTCGCCAACTCGATTGCACTTTCATGGTGGAAGAGCTGCTGTGTCAAGCACAGCATATCCCCAGATAGAGGCTTTTTTTGAGGATGTGGTCAAGGTCTATCAAGAGGAGATCGCTGCACTGGAGAACGCTGGGTGCAGGTACATTCAAATTGACGACCCCTTGATGACTTACTTCATCAGCGAGCGCATGAGGCAAGAGGTCATCAAAGCGGGAGACGACCCTCAAAAGCGTTTAGAGCAATACGTGGACCTCACCAACGCATGCATCTCCAAGCGCAGAGCCGATACTGCCATTGGGATCCACGTTTGCAGAGGTAACTCCAAAAGCGGCTGGATCGCTGAAGGGGGCTACGAGCGCATTGCGCAAACGGTTTTGGGCGGTTTGAAGGTGGATCACTTTTTGTTGGAGTACGACGACGAGAGATCCGGAGACTTTGAGCCCCTTCGGTTCATTCCCAAAGATGTGCGTGTGGTATTGGGTTTGGTCACCACCAAGTTTGGTCAACTCGAAAGCAAAGACACCTTGAAGCGTCGAATTGAGGAGGCCTCGCGTTGGGTGCCCTTGGAGCATTTGGCCATCAGTCCTCAGTGTGGATTTGCCAGCACCGTAGAGGGCAACATCATTACCATGGATGATCAATGGCGAAAGCTCAACTTGGTCACCACTGTGGCCCAAGAGGTCTGGGGCTCGAGGTAAACCTTCAGCTTTGATAGACAAAAGAAAAGGGCCAAATTTTCATTTGGCCCTTTTTCCCTGGAGAGTGGAGACGGGTGAGCTATTTTTAAGCCGCGACCGCCTCACAGTTCATGCCAAACTCTTGAGGAGGATTTGGGCCCCACAGGTAGAAGGAATCCGCAGGGGGGTGATGTTTCGCAGGCCACTCTAGGGTGTGTGGCACAAAATCGATGTCGTAAGAGTACTCTACATAGCTGCCCCAAGGATCTCGGGTGTAGCGGAAATAGTTCGAGCCCAGAACGTGGCGCCCCACGCCCCAGCCCTCAACGTGACCGGCTTCCGACATTTGTTTCATGCCAAGGCCCACTTGGTCAATGGATTCCACGGTCCAGCTGCTGTGGTGAAAGCCATAGTCGCTCGAACCCAAGAAAGCGAGCAAGTGGTGATCGCTGCCGTGGGGGGAGTGCATGAATGCGATGCCAATTTCCTCTTCTCCTGAAGAGTCTGAGAGCTTCAACCCTAAAGTCTTTCCGTAAAACTCAAGCGCTTGAGCCACGTTCTTGGTGAACATGAGCATGTGAGACATGTAAAGGGGTTTGACCTTGATCGGTATGGAGCTCGAGGGTGATCTGCCTTTGCCTGAGCTCTCGGGCTCAAACACCCTTGGGGGAAGGGCAGAAGGAGAGGATTTTGGAGCGACTTTGATTTGCACCGGAAAGCCATCGTTGGATTGGATCCAAAAGCCTGTTCCTTCTTTATCGGGTGAGGCGATCTCGCTCAGACCCAGGGAGAGCACATGTTTTTTCATGGGCTCAAAGTCCTCGGCATAAACACCAAAGGTGAGCCACAAGAGACGTTTCTTGTCGCCCTTAAGGATTCGACCGTAGCGCTGTGGGTTATTGAA
>CAIPII010000126.1 GCA_903865035.1 uncultured Burkholderiales bacterium
CAGTAGAGCAGCATTGCAAAAGAGGTGATCTGTCAGATTGGATTGCAAAGGTTCTCTTTTGCAAAGTCATGAGTTCAGATGTGAGCCACTTGTTACATGGAGGGGTGAGTTCCTCAATTGTGTGGTTCAGCCAATCCGAAGCTTGCAAAGATCAGGCTGTTGGGAAGGCTGAGTATATCGCCAAACAAATTGGGGGTGACAACGAGACCAGCATGTGGTGAAAGCGTAAAGAGGATTGGGTGCTCAATCTTCTTTCAACACAATGGTGCTCGGTAGTCTCTTTTCAACCGAGAAACGGATCAGGGCAGCGGTGCGATAAATACCGTGTGCAAATTTTCCATACGGTAAGGTTAAAAACATTGCCATCACGCTTGCCAAGTGTGAAGCCAGCAAGATGGGAAGGGCTTGCGAGTGTCCGCCGATCCAAAGCAGCAAGCCCGTGCTTGAGACCAAAATCAACAATGCGATGAACCCCAAATCCATTGGTTTTTGTCTCAAATCGCCATGGTCTTTGTGACGTGTAAGGTTCAAATAGCCTAAGCCGGTGGCTCCAACCAAAAGGCTAAGTCCTCCAATAACCCCCAAAATTTTGGGTATGGTGTTCAATCCATATGGAGCCTCGAATCCAAGCAGGTAGTGGTCAAGAGTGGCCACACTGGTTGCAGCAAAGCACAGCAAAAAACCATAGAAGGTGAGGTGGTGCATTCTTCGTCGGGACAAGGTGAATGCATCGTCTGCATTGTTACAGCCTTCTTGGTGTCCTCCATCCAAGTACTTCAGGGTTGCTGCGTTGTGGGTGGCTTCAGCCAACTCAAAAGCAGACGCTGATTGGCTTGTTGTAGCCGAACTCAAGTGGCCTTGAAATCCGAGCAGTCCCATGGTCAAGGCCAGGATGTCGAACAAAAACACAGGTGCAAACAATTTCACCATGGTGCTGTGGTCCATCAATTGATAGAACTGATTTGCAAAAGGCGTCGATTGGGTATCGATCACGACCAACTTGATGAAAACGGTGAGTGCAAGAGACAAACACAAGGATAGCCACAGACCATTTTTTGAATATGTTTTACCCATGAAATGAGGCCAGGCAAATTGCTCATACGTTTTCAGACGCACTTGTGCCATGACTTGCGGGATGTTGACACCGAAATCGTGAGGTGGTGCATATTGGCAAGCATGCAAACAGGCACCACAGTTGTGGCACAAATTGGCCATGTAGTGGACGTCACTTTCAGCAAAGCTCAGGCGACGTGTCATTGCAGGAAACACGGCGCAAAAGCTCTCACAATAGCGACAAGCATTGCAAATTTGAAGTTGCCTAGCTGCTTGTGCTTCAGCTGAAACATGCTGCGTATTTTGCGCAATGGCCTTAGCCTCTTCGACGAGTTGATGGAGCACTTGCATAGACTGACTCTTTTACTGCGGTTGTTTTGAGTGGAAGGGGCGCTTGTTCAAACTTCGACTTTGCCAAATGCTTTGGCGTAAAGAGCAGCCTGGCTGCCAGCGATTCGACCAAAAGCAGTGCCAATGGTCATGCCCACTCCGGCGGTGTAGCCCTTTCCAAGAACGTTGCCTGACATGATTTCTCCTGCAACAAAGAGATTGGGGCTGGCTTGACCAGAGAAATGAACGGCGGTGGTTTTGTCTGTTTTCGGACCAAGGTATGTGAAGGTGACCCCAGGCTTGAGCGGGTAGGCGTAAAAAGGCCCCTGATTGATGGGGATTGCCCAATGGCTCTTGACTGGCAAGATGCCCTTGGTGACGCAGTCATCAAGTTGGGTGTGGTCGAATTTTCCCTTTTGACAGGCTTGGTTGAAGTCATTCATGGTTTGCATGAAAGTGTTCACATCCAAACCAATTTTCAGCGCCAATTCCTCCAGCGTATTGGCTTGAGTTCCATCGAAGACGGGAGGCATGAAACGCCCAACTGCTTTGGCGTCTGTGATGGAGTATGCAATTTGTCCGGGTTGCAAGGCCACGAGTCTGCCCCAAATGGCGTATCTTTTGGGCCAGAAATCTTCACCTTCATCGTAAAAGCGTTTGCCGAACTTGTTGACCACCACACCCAGAGATACACAATCAATGCGCGTACAGATTCCACCGTCGTATAAGGGCGCTCTGGCATCAATGGCCACCATGTGAGCTTGGGTCGGGTCGCCGATCATGTCCGCTCCAAGTTCTTGGAGTTGTTTGATCATGGTTCCTTGGTTGAACCGGGTGCCCCGAATTAAGAAGTTGTCAGCGGGGTATTCACCCCATTCATTTTGTCCCCATGCTTGCCTCAGCAAGGGAATGTTGGATTCAAATCCGCCGCAGGCCAAAACGCAACTTTTTGCAAAAACTTCTTCCTCTTGTGATTCATCCTCTCCCAATTGATGTGAGACGATGGCGGAGATGAATCGACTGTCGTTGACATTCAAGCGGGTCACCGTGGCTTGATAGTCAATTTGAACACCGAGATTTTGAGCGCTGCGAAAGTAAGCGTTCACCAACGCTTTGCCTCCGCCCATGAAAAAAGCATTGGTTCTGGCGGTATGCAAGGCGCCCGAGAGTGAGGGTTGAAAACGAACGCCATGCTTTTGCATCCATGGTCTGCAAGTTGATGAGTCTCGAATGGCAATTCTTGCCATCTCTTCATTGGTGAGTCCTCCTGTCACTTTCAGTAAATCTTGCCAAAACTCCTCCTCAGGGTAGGAATCCACCAAGACATCTTGAGGTTCATCATGCATGCAACGCAGGTTTCGAGTGTGAGAGGAATTGCCGCCTCGCCATTCTTTGGGTGCAGACTCAAGTAAACGCACCGAGCAACCTGCCTCAGCAGCCATCAAAGCTGCGCAAAGCGCTGCGTTGCCTCCACCGACCACCAAGACATCAACCGATTTATGCTTTGACAAAGTTGAGCTCCTAGAAAACGAAAGCTGAAAACCTCACACCCACGACCAAGCTAAGTTCAAAATTGGTCAGCGAACTTGTTGTGCTTTCTCTCTCCAAAGTTGCCATGGACGGTCTAGGTGTTGATCGTTCATGTTGGACGTGGCGCTCGCTTCAGCATCGCTTAAAAACTCAATCTCTCCAAGTTTCATCGACTCCAATTGAAGCTTGGCATTGGTCTCGGTGTAAATGGCGCGGTAGACCGCTTGTTTGATGGAGTGAGCAACGGCAACACTTCCGTGGCCACGCATGAGAGCAACAGTGGCAGAGCCCAAAGTATTGGCAAGTGCTTTCCCAAGTTTTTGGCTGCTGATGAGCAAATCTGAACCTTCTCCAGCACTGTGTCTGATCTCAAATATGGGCGTTGTTGAGCCTAAGAATCCACTCATGTGACATATTGGACGCAGTCTTTGAGAGGTAACCCCAAACGGAATCACAGAGGCTGAGTGAGAGTGAACAACAGAATGAATGTCTGGGCGAGCACGGTAGATCTCGCTGTGAATGTAGCGCTCAACATAAGAGGTCCGTTTTTGTTCATCGTGGATCACGCCGTCCAAGTCGCACAGCAAAATATCTTGGGATTTGACCAATCCTGGGGCCATGCTTCTTGCAATGAAGAAAGTGGAGGGATCGGTTGGATTCCTCACGCTGATGTGCCCAAATCCATCTAAAACACCCTCGTTGTACAAAATGTGGTTGGCCAATACGAGGTCATCAATGAGAGCTTGGTGGTTTGGATGCATGGTGTTTGTGTGTGGTGGCGCTACCGAGTCAGTTTCACTCGTGCGTTGGGAGACAGGATGAAAACCAATTTTAAGTCCGAAACAGTGAGTTCATCTTGGTCAGGGACAATCCAACATCCTTGGGTTTGAGGGACGTTGCTCAACATTTTCTGTGAAGCTCGTGTCCTTTTGATCGGTGTTCCTTGTGAAAAAAGACACCCTCATTTTCAATTTCCGCGTCTGGTGGTTAAATTTTCAGTGGCCTTGTGAACCAAATTGGCCCCTTTTGTGCTTATCTACCCTCAAGAGCCTTGTGGTTTTTGCAGACGCTCTTCTAGAAAAGACCACAAAACTCGTATTTTCAAAAAATTTCTATCTCAAATTAATATATTAGTATTATTTTTGAGGTGTCGTAACTTCAGTTTTAAGCGTAACAGTCGAATCATGAATGGATTGGAAAATAGATCGGGGTGATGGTTTGTTTGACAGTTGATGTATAAAAAAATGTTTAGAAATAAAAAAATTGTGGGTTTAATCATCTCTTCTGCGCTCGCCATGGCGAGCGCAGGGGTGTATTTTTACAGCCTTCAATTGTTGGATGAGGATGAAAGTCTGGTCCGTGCTGAAACTCCTACAGCTCCTGAGAGTGAGCTCCAAGAAGGGCAAGCAGAGGTACAGTTGGCTCACAATGAGAGTGAGCACAGACAAGAGGCGTCTGAGTCTCATCAACCTGGAAAAGGTGAGGGAGAAAAGCACGCTTCAGAGCATGGCGAGCCTGAGCATGAACCCAAAATGGAAGTGACCGATGCCACATTGAAAGCTCATGAGGATTTGTTGGCTTCTGAATCGTATGACAACGGAGACCGGAAAAAGTACCGACCTAAAATCATTGGTCGATGCAAAAAATTGTTTGAACAATTTAACCGTGAAACTTTGGCAGAGAATCAGTTTCACGCTTTCGCTTTTAGCTTTGACGGTCAAAACGGCTATTGTGCAGTTTCCGGAGCGCAAAAGAGTGATAAATTGGCCAAAGAAATCGCTCTTACAGATTGCGAAAAGAACAAAGAGAATGCGCAAGGTTATGCACCTTGCTACATTTATACAAGCAATAATTAGCAGATCAAGGTGTCCAAATGAACTGTCACAACTGTGGAAAAACAAATTCCGCTCATGCCAAATTTTGTGGCAAGTGTGGCTATTCGCTCAAAGCGCTTTTGGAGCAAGAAACTGCGCTGACTCAGGCAGATGCTGGCGTTGAGCCCAAAGCGCTTGAGGCAGCCAGTGCTCGCGAGAGCAAGTTGAACTCAAACACCCAAGAGCTCGCGAAGGAACCTGCATCCGCTGCTGAGTTGCCCCAAGTCACGCCAGAGGTGACAGAGCCAATTGCGCAAAAGGTTCAACAAGACAGTTCAATTGAGCCCTCTCAGGGGCATGAACTCGCTGAGACCATGCCCTCTGCGAGCGAGCTTAAATCGCTCATCAATTCTCAGTTCAACAACAACTACACCAATCAAGCTGCCATTAAAAGGTACTTGGATGCACACACTGAGCAACTCAAGGCGATCACCTTTCAGCTCGAGAGCATTAAAAACTTTCAAGCCACCATCAATTACGAGTTGATCATCAATGAGATCAACGACAAGTACAACGCGATTGCTGAAAGCATCAATCAAAGACCGCTCGTATCGAATTACACGCCCCCTGAGAATTTAGAGTCTTTGTTGGGAGAAGTGGATGAGAAGACGCACTTTTTGTTTGAGAAAATCAATTCACTCTTGCTCAATCACAATCACCAGTTGCTCAATAATTTTGAATCTGTGATTCAAAACGTTGAACACAAGAATCAATCCACTTTTGATTTGCTTGAGAACCAGTTAAGAGACAACAACCAAGTCGTAGCCGATTATTTGAAGCAGTTCTTGCTCGATTTCAAAACCTTGGAGCAAGAGGAGAGCATTCACATTGAGTCCAAAATTTTGGATCACATCAATGAAATCAAGCAACAAAGTTTAGATGCAACGCTTGAGATGCAGAAAAAGACAACCGCCATTGAGGAGTTGTTGAATACATTGAACGCCAACGCCAGTACAGAGCCTTCTGCAAAAGTGGTCGACTTGGTGGCGAAACACATCAAATCCCAAGCGCTCACTGGTTTTGAAAAAATCAGCACTTTGCTCGATGCAAACAACAAGGCGTTGAGTGTGAGCATCGGCTCAGAGCTGACGCCCTTGATTGATAAAAAGATGAACGCCATGAAGTCGGAGTTGCTCCACGAGCTCTCTCAAGCCTTGGGTCAAGAGTCACATTTGGGGGTTAAGAAAGTTGGCTCCGCTTCGGTGAGTTTGAACAAGGTGAGAGCCTTGGTCAAACATTCCGATGGAACGCTGGGTCCTCAAGAGGAAGACGATTCTCAGTCGAGCTCTTCCTTTGGTTTTATGACCTTCATCACGGGTGTCTTGTGTGGTGTCTCGGTGCTTTTGGCGGGCTTGAGTTTTTACAATTTTGTTCAACACGAAGTCAGTCACGCCAGTGGCGTGCATCAAAAGGCTTCGTCTGGCAAAGCGGCCAAACATGAAGAGTGAGAACTCAATGGTTGAAGTAAATGCATGTCGCGATTGTGGGTTCGATAACCCCGTTGGACATTTGTTTTGTGAAAACTGCGGCACGAGTTTGACCGATTCCGACATAGCGCCCGTTTACATCAACACTTTGAAGCATCAGTGTCAACTGATCACCCTCAATGTGACTTATCGCCGTTATTGGTACTTGTTTCTGACTCTTGTGGCTGCGGTCGCTTGTCAGTTGATCTTTTTAGACCTTCAATACACTGCTATTTTGGCTTGTTTTGGGTTGGTATTGGCTTATGTGATTCCCAATCGGTTTGAGAGCATTGTGCATTTGCCCATACCCCCTGAGATCTTGTCCAAAAACATCATCGCCTATGGACCGGCCAACAAAGCGGGCTGTTTTTTCTTTTCCTCCGGCTTGTTGTACTTTTTGGACGATGGGTTCTTTTACAAGTCGTATTCCCTCAAAGGCGACACTTATTCCCAATTCATTGAGAAATCCAATATTGATTTGATCAGGAGTTTGGAGCATTTTCCCCTTGGACGCTCCTCTGCCAAAATTTCCATCGAGGGGGGAGGTCGGGTCATCGAGCGTTTCAATGTCTACAAAAGATCCCAATGGTTGATGCTTTTTTATAAGTTTGGCTTCGACGTAAACCTCGAGGAGATGGTTTTTTCACAAAATGACGCATTATAATTAGTCATTAAGTATTAATTTAATAGTTTTTTAAATATTTTTGAAAAATTTTCGCGCTTGTGTAAACCTCTTTCTAAGTTCGCACGTTAAGAATAAACAATAAGAGGTATCAGCATGAAAAAGTCATCCCTTTTGGCACAGTCTTCTCGCTCAATCGTTGAGAAGGGTTGCCATTTTGTGAGTTCTGAGCGCACCAATATCAAAGAGACATTCGATCGCTTAAGGGCTGAAATGGCCCAAGAGGCGGAACAAAAGAGTCGTCCAGTGGCGAGAATCTACTCTGGTTTTAGGGCTTTGAAAGCCTGAGCAAAAGCAATCTTTCTCCTCTTACATGAAAGAGCACTCTAGGTTTTTAGAGTGTTTTTTTTTGCCCATTCGCTATTCAGCCACTTTTCAAAATCCATTGAGCCTCAACGAGCTTGAGAAAACCGAGTGCTGGGTTTGAGCGATCTTCACGCTGCAAGGTAAAACGTCTTGAGCTGGAGTCGGCCAATGGTCTTTATTTTGTCACGGGCTTTGATCTTAGGCTGGATTTTTGCGCCACAATGGAACTTATTCTTGTGTATTTTGGTGCATGACACTCGTTCTTTGGGTCTTGCGCCTTGACGGCGTTCCCTCCTTGAACGAGGAGGGGGTGAATTGGTATTTTGGTAACTGTTGGATTTAATGTCTCAGCTCAATTTGGATCGATTTCATCTGTTTGTCTCTCGTTTTACGCGATTGGTTGATGCTGATCCTGCGGAGACCATTTTGCTCGGTCAGGGCAAAGAGATACTGCACGAGTTGGTCAAGCAAGACGACTGGTTGGTGAGTGAGTTTTCGCAACCACATCCCCAGCACTATCAGCAATACTTGCTTTATTTGGACCCAGAGGAACGCTTCAGTGTGGTGAGTTTCGTTTGGGGACCATCACAGGCAACACCCGTTCATGACCACACGGTATGGGGCTTGGTTGGTATGCTCAGAGGTTCAGAAAACTGCCAACCGTATTCCAAAATGTCCGATGGCAGGTGGGTGCCAGCCGGTTTGGAACTCAATTTGTTGGCTGGCGATGTAGAGGTGATTTCGCCCAAAAAGGGGGACGTGCATCGGGTGTGGAATGCATCCTCGAGTGAGGTCTCCATCAGCATCCATGTCTATGGAGACAACATTGGTCGAATTCAACGACATGTTTACGAATCCAATGGCATCAAGAAGCCTTTTGTGTCGGGTTATGCCAATGAAAAACAAGGCTATCCCTTCGATCGTCATGGCCAATTCGGCACTGGAGAGAATGCTCGCCAAGTGCTGAGTGGTGCTCAATCGGCGCAGGCGCTTGAGATGCAGTCGAGCAAAGATCCGCTTTCATGGGTCTCCAAGTCTGCAACTCCTCAATGGCATTCGAGTGCGACAGCAAGACCTGTGACTCAAGCTCCAAGGGCCGTCTTGCCCAAGCCTTTGAACCTTGCGCCTGCAAATGGACACCTTGTGAGCGCCGAGCCAGTGAGTGTTGTACCTCAAGTGCAGATGCCGAGCAAGACTTCAAGTGTGTTTTCTGATGCGGCCGTGGCCTTTGATTCGCCCACTTTGAATCAAAGCACTCAAAACCCAAGCATGACCCCAATTGGGGCTGACACCGCTCGCGACAACTCAGACGGCGCCACTCACCTCCTGGCAGAGGCCTCAGGAGCGCTCGTTGATGGGGTGCACGAGAACGCAATGCCACAAGACGGTTTGACTTTCGAGCCCTCATGGGTAAGAGGGCAATTGTTGGCCAAGGCGGAGATCGTTTTGCTTGACGTGCGAGAGGAAGATCCTTTTGCGCAAGCCCATCCATTGTTTGCAGCGAATTTACCCATTTCAAGAATAGAAGTTGACGCACTACGGCGCATTCCCAGGCGTTCAACACCGATCGTGGTTTATGACAATTCTGAGGGCTTGTGTGCCAAGGCCATTGCCACATTGAAAGGCATGGGTTATACCCAGGTCAAAGCTTTGCGTGGTGGTCTGTTGGGTTGGCAACAAGCTGGAGGAGAGTTGTTCAAAGATGTAAACGTCCCTAGCAAATCTTTTGGGGAGTGGGTGTGCGCGATTAAAAAAACACCGTTTGTGGGTGCGCATCAGTTGAAGATTTGGTTGGATCAAAATGCCGATTTGGTTGTTTTGGATGCAAGGCGCTTTGATGAGTATCAAACGATGTCGATTCCCAAAGGCGTGAGCGTTCCAGGGGGTGAATTGGTTTTAAGAGCCAGAAGTTTGGCTCCCAACGCAACGACTCGAATTGTGGTCAACTGTGCAGGTAGAACTCGCAGCATCATTGGCACTCAGTCCCTCATCAACGCTGGAATTCCCAATCCAGTTTGTGCCCTTGAGAATGGCACCATCGGTTGGACTTTGGCGGGTTTGGAGTTAGAGCATGGTCAGGAGCGTCAATTTGGCCCTACACCTGCTGAAGATGTTGCCAAGTCTAAGCTCACCGCAATGGCATTGGCAATACGCTCAGGGGTCAAGCGCATCAGCTTGGATGAGCTCTCAGGCTTCCTTCAAGAAACTGATCGAACCACTTATTTGTTCGACGTTCGAACCAAGGATGAATACGAAGCTGGACATTTGCCTCAGGCCCTTCATGCACCAGGAGGGCAATTGGTCCAAGAAACCGACCATTGGGCACCCGTGAGGGGAGCCAGGGTTGTGCTCTACGATGTAGAAGGTGTTCGTGCACAAGTCACAGCCTCTTGGCTGGCGCAAATGGGCTGGGACACATTCGTGGTCAAGGATCTTCGATTGGCGGATTTGCAAAGAAAAGAGCCTCCCAAACTGGATTTACCCCTGTTGCCCATTGAGCCCAACGCAGTGCAAGCCGATGAGCTCAAGTCATGGCTCACCAATCGAACCAATTTGACTTTGGTGATCGATGTGGGCCTCAGCGGCGATTACGTCAAGAAGCACATACCTGGTGCATGGTGGCTATTGAGATCCAAAATGGACCAAGATTTTTCAAAAGTTCATCGCGCAAATCGTTACGTCTTGACTTGTTCGGATGGCTTATCAGCCAAGTACGCTGTGGATGACTTGAAAAAACTTGTGAAATCAAGCGTTGAGGTTTTTTACCTCAGGGGCGGAAACCAAGCTTGGATCCAGAGCGGACACGCAACGCAGCAAGGTGAGTCTTATCTGGCCAGTGCACGCATCGATCGATACAAAAGACCCTACGAGGGTACACAAAACAGCCAGCAAGCCATGCAAGCTTACCTGGATTGGGAGTTTGGTTTGGTTGATCAGTTGAACAAGGACGGCACCCACGACTTCAAAGTCGTTTAATGTCGCCGCTCGTTGCGAAAGAACTCAAGCCGCTTGTGCCCCAGAAGCCCAGGTAAAGACTGAATTGGGTCCTTTGGGCATTGGCATCGCGGGCAGTGGCTTGAGGCGAAATCTATTTTCTTTCGTCTCCCTCTTGAATGCAGAGACCGATTGATTCTTCATGCACGTTTGAATCGCATCTTCAAGGGTGATTTCGCTCAAAGCCTTTTGCGCTGAGAGTTTGAATTCATTGAAAATATTGTCTTGTGAGATTTTTCCCTCGGTGTGTTGAACTTCGATGGGAGCGTCTTCTTTGACATCTGTTTCAAAGAATGAGGCGATGTCCCACAAAGTCAACTCACTCAAGTCTTGGTTGATGCAATATCCACCACCTGGTCCCTTGAAGGAGGTGATCACAGACTTGCTCTTGAGGGTTGCAAAGATTTGCTCCAAGCAAGAAATTGACAAATGCAATTGAGAGCTGATCTTGAGCAAACTCACTGGGCCTTGATCTTGGAGCAACCCCAACCAAACCAAAGCATTGATGGCATTGAAAGACTTCTTGGACAACATGAAATGCACCTTTGGTGTTTAAGTATGTATAGATATTATTGCTCAAAATCTATATTTTTGGACAACTATTTTTAGGTATTTGTTGATATTTTCAGAAAAAAACCAAGAAAGCTATATAAAATATGAACAAATACTTGTGTTTATTGAATATAGGTTGATATTTTGCAAAATCTTGAAGATCAAATTGAGCCCAAATACCGCATTGGTGCGATTGCAAAAATGTCAGGCGTGGCCATCGCCACGCTAAGGGTATGGCAGCGCCGATACGGGGTGGTTCAACCTCAGAAAAGTTCTGGTGGACAAAGACTGTTCGATGATGAAGACTTGAGCAAGCTCAAATGCATCAAAGACCTCATTGATTTGGGCTTTGCAATTGGGACATTGGCTCACTTGAAGTTGGATGAGTTGAGCACGCTCAAAGAGAGGACTCTCATCAAAAGAGGTTTGTTGCCATCCAACTCACCTGAGTCACCTTCTGTGCGCCTGTGCGTGGTTGGCGTTGGCCTGCAAGAAAGACTCATGGAGTTGGATCGGTTGAGCGATGTCGATCTTCCCAAGTTAAGACTCGAACGAGTATTTGCAGATGTGGGGGAAGCCCTTGAGGCGATGCAACTACATGCCAGCAGCCAGCATGATGCGGTCAACGCTTGTGTCATCAAATTGAGCACCCTTCAACTGCAGAACGTGAAGTCGATTCAAGCTCTCCAAGAGCGCATGAATGGCGCCTGCTTTGGTGTGATTTATAGCTATGCCAACCCTGAGGTCGTCTCATTGCTTCAAAGCATGAAGATAGCCATGTTGCGTCATCCGTTTGAGAACACCGAGCTGATTGAGTTCCTCCAATTGTTATGTGCCTCTTCTTTGGATGCAACGGATACGAAAAAACTGCCCCCCTACGTCAGGCGATTTTCTGAACAGGACTTGCAATTCATCACCAGTTTTCAGTCAAACGTTGGATGCGAATGTCCAAGACACATTGCTCAAATTGTCGAGCAGTTGGGGAGTTTTGAACAATATTCCCGAGAGTGTTTGAATTTGAATGTCAAAGATCAACAACTTCACAAAATGTTGACACAAGTGGCCAGTCAAAGCTTGAGCCTATTTGAGCAAGCATTGCAAGATGTCATGACACACGAAAAGATTGAGTTGCCGCTGAACCCAGCCCGCTCTTGATGAAACGCGCTTTGTGATAGGCGGGTGGGTCATGCTCAATCTCTCTAGGGAGTTTATTTTGATTAAAATATCATCAAGCTTGGTGCCAAAAGGCGATCAAGTGAAGTTGAATGTTCACCCTCAGATTCTCACTTGCACCCATGTCGATCAGCATCTCCTCACCTCAAAGAGCAGCACCTGCTTTTTTGCGTCAAACTTTTACCGAGCCCACTCATCCTGCCTTTAGCCGCTGGCAAGCCGTCATCAACGTTTGGATCTTCATCTCCTGCTTGACTTTGGCCTTGGAGACGGTCGAGCCCTTTGCAAGTGGCAACGCAAATTTGTTTTATTGGGTTGAAATCACCGCTGTGGCTTTTTTTGCATTGGACTATTTGGGTAACCTTTACTTTGCGCCCAACAGGATCAAATACATCTTTAGTTTTTGGGGTTTGGTGGATTTGGTGTCGATTTTGCCAACCGTGCTGATGATATTGAATTTGACTTTTTTACAAGGTGCAAAGGTTTTCAGGCTGCTCAGAGTGATTCGAGTCTTGCGAGTTTTGAAGATGGCTCGAACAGCGTTGCAGCAATTGGCCAGTGGCGTTAAATCCAGCAATCCGATCGTGACCAATCTGCGCATTTATTTCATTGCGCTTTTTTCAGTGATGATGATCTCAAGCACATTGATGTTCTACGTGGAAGGCGAGTTGTACGCCCAGGAGAATTTGGAGAAAGGACAACACCTTGTTGATCTCCAGTTTCAACAAGAGCTCGAACAAGCCAAACGCAATGGGACCCAGATTCCACAAGAGCCTGAGAAATTTGTTCCCGTTGATCCTGTGAGCAAAAATCCAATTCCTGAGGATAAGCGTTTCTTTACTTCCATACCAGCCGCCATGTGGTGGTGCATTGTGACACTCACCACCACAGGCTACGGAGACATGTTCCCCGTTACTTTTTGGGGTCGTGTGATTGCAGGCTCAACCATGTTATTGGGCTTGGTTCTTTTTGGTGTTTTGATGAACATTGTCGGCAAAACACTGATGGTTTTGTTGTTCGGTGAATCGATGGATGAGAGTGCCAAAGATCATCCCAATCGAGATAATTTGATCCGAATGATGGTGAATTTGAAAGCCATCGATTCAAACAAGGCCAAAGAATTGGCAATTCTGAGCGACGAGGAATTCAATCAAAGACTCACACAGCTTTGATCGAAAACGCGGCAGATGTTATTCATCTGCTCCACAGAATTTTTTTTCAGTCTTTTTGCTTGAGCCATTCAACGATTGGTTGCCACTGGTCCAAATCTTTTTGAACGCGGATGGGCGACATGTCAAAGAGTGAAAATCCATGTGCTGCCATTTGAATGTAGTACTGAGTGTCTCTGATGAAGCCCAAGACGGGAACATCAATGCTTTGCATGAAATCTTTGAGTTGGGTGGCTGCAAGTGTGCGCTCGTCTACTCTCATTCCTACGATCCCCAGCTGGAAGCGCTTAGATCGTTTGGCTTGATTGAGTTCGTTTAAAAACTCTCGAGAAGCAAAAATATCAAAAATACTTGGCTGGATGGGCACGATCACTTTGTCGCTCAAGCTCAAGACCTCTTTGAGCCTCCAGCCGTGAAGGCCTGCAGGTGTATCCATGACCGCGTATTCGCAATTTTGTGGTGCTTTTTTGATGTGATCAAAATCGATGGGCCAGCTGTGAATCCGAGGAATGCTAGGAGGTCTCAGGCCAAGCCACAATTGGGACGATTGCTGTTTGTCGACGTCGCCCAAACAGACTTCATGCCCCTTGGAAGCAAAAAATCCAGCAATGTTGGTGGCTAGAGTTGATTTGCCAACGCCACCTTTGATGTTGGCCACGGAGATGATGGTCATAATTCACAATTCCCATTTGTTGCACAAACAAATCACATCTGATGCTGATTTTAGAGGATTCAAAAGCCATTGCCACTTTTGCAAAGATGTGTCTTTTTTTATTGCTCAATTCGAGTTGCTTTTGGGTCCTCAGCTCCTAGGCCCTTTGAAGCTAGCGGTTGACAATTAAGCCATTTTTAAGAAATTGGAATTAAAATTTACCCAATACTTTACCGTTTGTTCATTTTTGTTCAAAGTTTGTATTTCATAATAAAAGCTCAAACCGTTCTCACAGGAGATAAGACATGAAAATTCACCAGATCAGTACCCTATCGATGATGTTGGGTCTCGCCACCAGCATGAGCGCTCTGGCCGTGGAGCAGGCCAAGGTCATCTCCAGCACGCCGGTGGTCGAGCAAGTGAGTGTTCCCCAGTCCAGTTGTGCCTTGGTGCCAGTTCTCGCCCATGAGGCGCCCTCTGGTGCAGGTGCCGTTCTTGGAGCCATCGCAGGTGGAGCCATTGGAAGTGCTGTAGGACAGGGCGCTGGTAATGCGGCCGCCACTGCTCTGGGTGTGATGGGCGGAGCCATCGTTGGAAATAACATTGAAGCGTCAAAGGCAACCGTTCAAAATGCCCAGCAATGCACGACACAATATACCGTGCAAAGTCGCGTGACGCACTACAACGTCGTTTATGAATATGCTGGCAAACAATACAACGTTCAAATGCCCTCTGACCCTGGAGCTTCCTTGAGCATTGAGCTCTCACCTGTACAAGCCCAATCTCCAGTCAATATGGGCAATGTGCCTTTACCAGGCAGTGCCCCAGCTCAAGTTGTAAGCTCGACCCCAACTTATGTTCAGCCCGTTTATGCGCAACCTGTTTACGTCAATCCTTATCCCTACTATTCACCCTTTCCTGTTGGAGTGAGTATCGGCTTTGGGGGATATTACGGCAGAGGCCGTTGGAGATGAAAAAAAACGCTTGACCTCACTTCTGGTGAACAAGCTATTGAAGGAACAACGCACCCTATGCGGGTGCTTTGTTCTAGTGAGATCCACCTAAATAAGCAGCGGCCACTGCAGGATCGTGCAACAAATCCTTGGCTGGTCCGTGAACAGTGATGGATCCATTTTCTAGAACGTATCCATAGTCAGCTACATTGAGTGCGGCTGCAGCAAATTGCTCAACGAGCAGCATGGTCACGCCTTCGCTCTTTAAACGAGAGATGATTTTAAAGACCTCCTCAACCAAGATGGGGGCCAATCCCATTGATGGTTCATCAAGCAAGATCACTTCAGGATTGAGCATCACAGCTCTTGCCATTGCAAGCATTTGTTGCTCACCACCTGAGAGAGTACCGGCCAGTTGTTCTCTGCGTTCTTTGAGTCTAGGAAAGAGTTCAAGTGCGCGCTCTAAATCTGCTGGAACATTCCCCTTGGGGCGCGAGCCAGTCAAGCGTGGAAAGGCACCAAGTAACAAATTATCAGTTACCGTCATGGTTGCAAACACCCGTCTGCCCTCAGGGGAGTGGGCCAGGCCTCTTTTTGCGATTTCGTTAGATTCCATGCCATCGATGCGCTGATTGGCCAAGGTGATTTCGCCAGCAAGAGGTTTGATCATGCCTGAGATGGCTCGCATGGTGGTCGTTTTGCCCGCACCGTTAGAGCCGATGAGCGTCACCACTTTGCCCTTGGGCACCTCAATGGAGATGCCTTGAAGAACATGAACCTTGCCGTAGCCAGCATGAAGATTGTTGATTTTTAACATGTGGGTATTCCTTCTTAAGCGATGGCTGGAGAGGAGCCGCCCAAATAGGCTTCAACCACCTTGGGGTCTGCTTGAACTTGCAGCGGTTTACCCTCTGCGATCTTTTGACCAAAGTCTAAGACGGACACAGTGTCGCAAATGCTCATGACCAAATCCATGTGATGTTCAATCAAGATGAGCGTGACGCCATGATCTCGAATTTTTTGAATGATTTGAGTCAATTCAACAATATCAGGGGCTGTTAAACCCGCAGCGGGCTCGTCAAGCAACAACAATGCGGGATCTAGTGCCAATGCTCTTGCGATCTCTAAAAGTCGTTGTTTGCCATAAGGTAAATTGCGCGCAAGCTCATTGTGCAGCGCACCCAAACCCACGAAATTGAGCAACGAATGTGCTTGTTCATTGGCCTCGTGGTCCTCGAGTTGGTAGCGCTTGGTGTTGAAGCAAACGTCAAGAAAGCTGCTTTTGAAGGAATGGTGCAATCCAACCAATACGTTTTGAAGCACGGTCATCTCGCCAAACAATTGAACATTTTGAAAAGTTCTTGCAATTCCAGACAGTGCAATGCTTGACGAAGTCTGCCCAATGATGGAAGAATTTTTGAACTTGATTTGCCCTTGTGTGGGGGTGTAAATTCCGGTGAGCACATTCATCATGGTGCTCTTGCCAGAACCATTGGGACCAATGAGCCCATGGATATGGCCTTGCTGGACTCGCAGGTCGACTTGGTTAATTGCTTTCAATCCACCAAATTGCATCAGTATGGATGAGGCTTCTAAAATGAGCTCGCCTGAATCTGAGCCACTGGAGTGAAGAGAACGTGCCGTCCTCCATTGTGAGGTGCTTGTGGTGTGCAGCACATGAGCATTATTGTCTTCTGCAGGTTTTGTAAATGATTTCAATTTCACAACAAAACCCACTATGCCGTCTTGCAAATAGTAAACAACAAACAAAATCATCAGTCCAAAAATACTGAGTCTCCAATCGGTAATGCTCTCGAGTTGGAAGGAGAAAAGAGACAAACAAACCGTGCCGATCACTGGCGTTAAAGTGGACTGCACTGAGGTCCATTTTTTGACAACAGCGATGACTGCACTCAAGCATATGCCAACGGCCAAGAGGGTGGAAATCCACTGAAAAAGTTCAATGTCATCTAAAAGTTTGGGTAGCAGCACGATGATGGTGGCACCAATGATTGCGCCAGATCTGGTCTTTCGCCCGCCCATGATGATGGCCAATAAAAACAGCACTGTGAGTTCAAAGTTGTACGTGTTGGGGGAAATGTATTGTTCGGAATAGGCATAAAGAGAGCCTGCCAACCCGGCCAGGCCTGCGCTGATGACGAATGCGTAAACTTTGTAGCGATACACGGAAACCCCCATGCAGTCACTGGCCACAGGGCTGCCGCGCAAAGCCTCAAAAGCACGACCCAAGTGAGACTTGAGAATGCGGTGAACCACAATCAATGACAGGGCTAAAAATACACAGACCAGCCAATAAAATTGCTCTTCGTTCAATTTGATGTTGAATATTTCTGGCTTGTTGAGCTTGATGCCCATAGGTCCTTCTGTCACAAACGTCATCTCATTGATCAAAATTTGAATGATGGTTCCAAAAGCCAATGTGACCATGGCCAAATATGGACCAGAGACCTTGAGTGCAGGCATCGCCAAAATTGCACCAAACACAGCGGTGACCAACACGCTAAAAGGAACAGCCAACCAAAAACTCAATCCCAATTTGGTGAGCAGTACACCAGTGGTGTAAGCTCCAATTCCAAAAAGTCCTGCGTGTCCCAATGAGACTTGCCCCGTATATCCCACCACAATGTCCAATCCAAACAACAAAATGGAATAGATCATGATCGTCTCTACCAAATGAATGTAGTAGGGATTAGGCGTGATCACGGGCACGGCAACAGCCAGAGCAAAGCAAAGCACAATCCAAAAAGAATTTGATTTATTCACGGTTTAAACTTTCTTGATAGCAGTTTTACCAAAGAGCCCTGCAGGTCTGACTGCAAGCACCAACAGCAAAAGAACCAAACCTGGTACATCTTTGTAGCCCGTTGAAATGTAAAAGCCCGTGGTGGTCTCTGCAATACCCAGCAAAATACCGCCGACCACAATACCAAGACCACTGGTGAGCCCGCCAATGATGGCCACTGCAAAGGCTTTGAGCCCTAGAACCGAGCCCATGGTTGCACCTGTGAGTGTCAAGGGTGCAATCAAAATGCCAGCAAATGCAGCCGTCAATGAAGAGAGTGCATATGAAAATGTGATCACCAAACCTGTGTTGATGCCCATCAATTTGGCCGCATCGCGGTCGTTGAAAGTGGCAACAACGGCTTTGCCGTATATGGTCTTTCGATTGAAAAACTCAACAGCAAGCATCATGAGAATGGCTCCTGCTATGACCAACAATTCCATTGGCAATACGTTGGCTCCCAAGACCTTCAGTGGAGATTCGTCCAAAGGGGAGGGAAAGCGCAAGTCGTCTCTTCCCCAAATGTTTTCTGCAACATTTTTAAAAATGATGCCAAGCGCGATGGTGGACATGATCCATCCAAATTCACTCTTGATTTTGATGGCGGGTCTCACACCCACTCGCTCAACAAAAGCGCCTTGTATGAAGCCAAATAAGCACACGATTGGCACTGCCACCCAGTAATTCACGCCCATTGTGTCCACGAGCGTCAAACCCACCAAGGCGCCCAACATCAATGCTTCGCCTTGACCAAAATTGAGCGTGTCTGAGGTTGCAAAGGTGAGCTGATATCCAAAAGCGATGACGGCATAGATCATCCCTAGTGCAATGCCACTGTAGACAAGTTGAAGTAATATTTCCATGGCGATGAAGGGTGAATTAAAGAGGGTAGAAGATTATAAAAATAAAAACTCGGAGCTTTGCGAGTCCATAAAAAAAACACCGTGCCAATGGAGGTCACGGTGTTTGCTGGAGGAATTAAAAATTACTTGCCAGCGCTTTTCTTGTCTTTCAAGCGAAGATCAGAACCCTTTTGTTGGTCTGCTTCATACGCATAGACCACACGTCCATTTTTGACTTCTCCAAAAACGGGAATGTTCGCTGTGATCGCTTCGTGATCATCCTTGGTGTAAGGGTGATCGTAGGTTGTCACCACGCCTTCAACTTTGGTTTGCAAGTCCTCCAAAGCGGCTCTGATTTTTTCCCCATCTGTGCTTTGGGCTTGCTTGATGGCGGCAGCCAAAATGTAGACAGAGTCATAGGCTTGAGCGGCAGAAACAGGCGAGTCAATGCGGTTGTTCTTGGGCTTGAAAGTTTTGAGGTAAGCTTCAATGAAGGCTTTTCTCTTTTGAGTGTTGGCCTCTTGAATGAAAGTTTGTGGCATGCGAGCGCCTTGTCCGCCTTGTCCTGCGTTGTCAATGAAGTTGGCCATTGACAAAGTCCAGCTGCCAATGATTGGCACTTTCCAGCCCAGTTTGGTCATGCCGTTGGCGATTTGTGCGAGCTCTGGGCCAATGCCATAGGTGAGAATCACTTCGGCACCTGCCTCTTTGGCTTTGAGCAGTTGAGCAGTCATGTCAATGTCTTTGATGTTGAATTTCTCAACAGCCACTGGCGACATGTTCTTGGCACTCAGTGCCTTGGTCAAGTCAGACAGACCCAATTGACCGTAATTGGTGGAGTCGGCCAAGATCGCAACTTTCTTGAACCCTCTGCGTGTCACTGCTTCCTCAACGATCATTGGAGCTTGAATGTTGTCGGCTGCAGCGGTTCTGAAGACGTAATTGTTTGGAAACTCTGGTGGCAAAAATTGCTTGGTCAATATGGAGCCGGTGGCCACATTGTTCATCACAGGAATCTTGGCTTCTTCATAAAAGCGTTGTGAGGCCTGCGCAACACCTGTGTTGATGTAGCCTAGCGTTGCCACCACGTGTTCTTTGTTGATCAACTCTTGAGCGATTTGAACCCCACGTTCATTTTTGGCTTCATCGTCTCGTTCGATGAGTTGGATTTTTTTACCCAAAATGCCGCCAGCTTTGTTGATTTCATCGGCTGCCAAGCGAACGCCGTCGCGCATGCTGACTCCCATGGAGGAAGAGCCACCTGTGTAAGGTCCCGAGACTCCAAATTTAATGGTGTCCTCGGCCATGGCCAAGCCAGCGCTCAAAACCAATGCTGAAATCAAAGAAAGTTTAAATGCGTTTTTCATATCAATGTCTCCGTTAACTGCAAGGTGCAACGTTCAACCAAACGGGACCGTCTGGTTTCAGTTCGATGATTCAAAAACAATGGAAATGATCCAAAGTTAGGCGTTTGATCCAGTGATTGAATATCACTAAGTCCGAATATAGATTAAATGCGGCACTCTCCGCTGTTTTCTTGTCTTTGCCTAGGGTTTGTACCAGTGTTTTGAGGCGATAGATCCTTAATCTGAGGTGATGTGAGCCTCTGCGATGGTTTTTTTCCATCTGGCAGTGTCGCTTGCAACCAACTGTGCAAGTTGCTCGGGTGTGCTCAATTGCACGGCGAGTCCTTGTTGAGACAGTTGCTCTTGAACATCAGGCAAGGCCAACACGGCGGTGACGTCTTTGATCAATCTGTTGACGATATCAGGTGAGGTCTTGGGTGGAGCAAACATTGCATACCAAGCATCCACAGCGTCCATGAAGTCAATACCTTGTTCTTTGAAGGTGGCAACATTGGGTAGGATGGCCTCGCGCTGAGTGCCTGCAACGGCAAGCATTTTTAATTTACCCGCTTTGACGTTGGGAAGCATCGAGTGCACGCTTGCAAACATCATTTGTACTTGTCCGCCCAATAAATCTGTTGTGGCGCCACTGATGCCTTTGTAGGGGACGTGCATCATGTCCAATCCCAATTGAAGTTTCATCAGTTCCATGGCCAAGTGGTGGGGTGTACCGTTACCTGGAGAGCCATAGTTGTATTGACCAGGATGAGACTTGATGAGCTGGATGAATTGTTTTAAATCGTTTGCCGGCACCTGGGGGTTGGTCACCAGCGCGAAGTTGGCGACTGTCATCTTCATGATGGGGGTGAAGTCGGTCACAGGATCAAAGCCAGGTTTTTTATACAGATTGGGTGCCATGGTGATTGTGTTGATGGCCATCAAGAGTGTGTAGCCATCGGGTTGAGCTTTGGCCACAAAGTCGGCGCCAATGTTGCCACTCGCGCCGGGCTTGTTGTCAACCACCACTGCTTGTTTCCAGCGTTCTGACAGTTTGGGTTGAATGATGCGCGCAACAATATCGCTGCCTGAGCTTGGGGTAAAAGGGACCACCAATGTGACCAATTTTTCGGGATAAGAGGCTGCAAGACTCGAATTCAAGTGCAGGGCAAGCAAAAGTGCTCCAGCCATCAAGAGTTGGGTCATTGGCTTGATCATTGGAAGGTCATTGGACTTGGTTCGGTTCATGTTTGGTCTCTTGAAAATGGAATACGGTCAGCTCGGGATCGGCTGTGACAAAAATTTCACTTGGATTCTTGGTCCCATCCCAATAATTTGAATGCGTTACCAAAATATATGCGTCTGGCATCTTCTGGGGGAAGGTTCAAGGTTTCGATCGACCTCAAGCCCTCGCGAATGAACATCGGACCTTCCTCTGGGTCGAAGGGACAATCACTTGCGAAAACAACATGTTCTGAGCCAAAAAAATCCAATCCACATTGAAGTGCCGAGGACGATCCGCCAAGGACCGTATCACCATAGAACATTTTGAAATATTCAATCGGTTTTTT
The DNA here is from genome assembly GCA_903865035.1 of uncultured Burkholderiales bacterium. Taxonomy (GTDB): domain Bacteria; phylum Pseudomonadota; class Gammaproteobacteria; order Burkholderiales; family Burkholderiaceae_C; genus Limnohabitans. The sequence continues at coordinate 21,294 of CAIPII010000126.1, forward strand.
CTTGAGATTTTTCAAAATATCGGCTTCGCTGTTGTCCACGCTCCTGGATCCCAGTTGAGCCCAAAGCGTCTCTGCTCTTCCAGAGAAATAGGGCAGCATGCCACCGCAATGATGTGTGATGAGTTTGAGTTCAGGCAAACGGTCAAAAAGGCCTGAGAAAACCATGCGCGACATTGCAACACTGCTCTCAAAGGGCCACCCCAATACCTGCCAGACTTCGTATTTCGAACGATCCTCTGTGTCATAGTCAGGTTTATTGCCAGGACGGGTGGGGTGCATCCACACTGGCAAGTGATGGTGATTGGTGATTCTTTCGAACACGGGAAAGATGTCCTCGTGGTCCAGAGGCTTGCCCCCTACATTGGTGAGCACTTGTATGCCTTTGGCTCCAAGGTGATCGATCGCATAATCCATCTCCTCCAGAGCTGCCTTGGTATTGTTCATGGGCAATGAGGCCACAAATGTAGGAAACTGCTCAGGCCACTGTTGACAGATTTCAGACATCCCTACATTGGCCACTCGTGCAAAGTGAGGAGACTCCTCGGGACCCCCCATCATGTCGGGGGAGGGAACGGCCAAAGAGATGACTTGTTGAACATCTGGAAACGATTTCAGCATCTCAACCCTGGCAGGCATATCCCACAACATTCTCAAATTGCTCATTCTTTTGACCATGCCTGGTTCTCGACCGTGCTTTTTGACCAGTTCTACATAAGCGGGGGGCATCACATGGTTGTAGATGTCAATTTTGGGGGTTTTCATGAATCAGAAGTTCCTAGAAGAAAGTAGCAAGTGAGAATTGCATTTTGAAGATGGATGCACTCAATTTAATGAGTCAAAATCATCGCATACTTACTCACTGGGTTAAACCCTTGGATACCCTAATGCATTTGGTGGGATAGGGCGATAATGGCGAAACTTCTCAAGACACCAGTGGGTGACTTGAGCACTTCAATTTGTCAATGAACTATGGATCAAAGGCGTCATTGACAAGGCTTTTTTCAACAGTTTAAAGAATTTTTTATGGCACACAGCAATCCAGAAGAGTTAACGGCTTTTGTCATTGAGCAAATGCAAAAAATCAAAGAACCGCGTGAGCGAGAGATCTTCACGTCATTGGTCAAACATTTGCACGCTTTCGTGAGCGAGGTTCATTTGAGTGAGGCTGAGTTTCACAAAGCCTGTGGATTGATTGCGCGCTTAGGTCAGCAATGTACGCCCTCTCACAATGAGGTGGTCTTGATGGCGGGCTCTTTGGGCGTGTCGTCCCTGGTTTGCTTGACCAATAATGGAGATCAAGGCAAGCGGCCCACGACCGCCAATTTGATGGGACCCTTTTGGAGGCAAAACTCCCCCATCATGAAGAGTGGCGAGAGCATTGTGAGGTCTGCCACGCCTGGGGAGCCAGTTTGGGTCCGTGTTTGTGTCAAAGACTTGAATTCAAAGGTGGTGCCAAACGCAAGGGTCGATGTGTGGCATTCATCGACAGAGGGGCTGTATGAAAACCAAGACCCCAAGCAAGCGCAGATGAATTTGCGCGGAACCTTCATAACGGATGAAGAGGGACGATTTGAATTCGAAACCATCAAGCCAAGTGGCTACCCAATTCCCATCAATGGTTTGGTGGGTGACCTCTTGAAAATTCTAGGACGCCACAACAACCGACCTGCACACATCCATTTCATGATTTTCAAAGAAGGTTACAAAACTCAGTTTTCCCAAGTCTATTCAAGCGATGATCCGGTCTTGGATACCGATGTGCAGTTTGGAGTGACCAAGGCTTTAATTGGACACTATGTGAGAAATGAAAAATTGCTTCTACCCTCACATCCCCAAGGAGTTGCAGGGTGGAATTTAGACTTTGAATTCCAAATTGAAGCTGGAGCAGCTTACTTGCCCAACCCTCCAGTCACTGAAAAGAAAGAACTCTGATCGAGTCGTTGGTTCTTGTTTGAGCAAAGGGTTTAGGCATGCGTGCATTGGTGGTTGAAGATGATCCCGCACTGCGCTTGGGGCTCAAGCGCACACTCTTGGCTGAAGGGTGGGTTGTGGACGTGGTTGAAGATGGTGAATACGCCATGGCGGCTGCTTTGACACAAGAGTACGACATTGCAGTGCTCGATTTGAATTTGCCCAAGATGGACGGTTTGCGAGTGTTGGCCTATTGGCGTGATAAGAAGTTGAAATTGGGCGTTCTCATCTTGACCGCAAGGGATGAGTTGAGTGAGAGAGTTGAGGGCTTGAATGCAGGAGCAGATGACTATTTGACCAAACCCTTTGAGCCCACTGAATTGGTTGCAAGACTGAGGGCCATTGTGAGAAGGCAAAAGGGCAATACTGCGAATCAATTGAAGTTGGGTCAACTCTGCTTTGATACAGAGAGCCGAGAGTTGGTTTTTTCCAGTGAACGAATTTCCCTAACTCCTAGAGAAGCCACCTTGGTGGAATTGCTGCTCTCCAGTGAAGGGCGTGTGGTTCCTAAAAACCGTATTGTCTCCGCGATGTCGAGTTGGGACTCCAATTTTTCTGCCAATGCGGTTGAGATCTACGTCTTGAAACTCAGGAAAAAGCTCGAACACACCAACATCCGAATTCAAACGTCCCGTGGAGTGGGTTACTCAATTGAGGAGAGCCTTTGAAGCTCATTAATTCCTACAGCATTCAAAAAAAGCTAAGACTCACATTCCTCTTGCTTTGGAGCAGTTCGGTCGTCATCACCACCTGGGTGGCTTTTACACTCACTGATCATGTGGCCGGAGTCTCACTGGATCGAATCCTAAAGGATGACGCGTTGGCACTGGCTTCGCAAGTTCATTGGGATGGAGAAAATCCAAAATTTGGAGTCGACATCAAGACAGCAGATTCGATGATCTTTGACTCTTTGTCCACCTCACACTTTTCTGTCATCACCAAGGCAGGAGAGGTCATCGCTGGTGACTTTGAGACCAAGCGATTGAACATCAATTTAACCCATCCCTTGAGCGAGCCAGTTTTTTTTGATTTGAGCTCCATGCCCAATCCGATGCGAGTGGTGGGTGTTACTTTTCAAAATGTTTCAAAAGATCGATTTGTTTGGGTCTTTGTGGCCGAGCCTCAATCCAAACGAACCAAAATTTCCCGCGAGCTTGCTTCAGCGATTTTTTTGCCTGCACTTTGTTTGACCTTCATTGTGGTTCCATTGATTTTTTTAGGGATTCGTGTCGGACTTGAACCCGCCAATGCCATCAGCCTTGCTGTGTCCAAGCGCGGCATCGATGACTTGTCTCCCATTGGTTTAGAGCAAGTTCCAGATGAGTTAAAGGGTGTCATCGGACACATCAACGACTTGCTGCTGCGACTCCAAGAGGCCATTGCACATGAGAGAAGGTTCATCTCCGATGCCGCTCATCAGCTGAGAACGCCAGTTGCTGGCATCAAGCTTTTGAGCGATGACTTGGCGCGCACTTACAAAGCCGATCCAGCGCAGGCTCCAGACGCAGAGGTGCTTGAGCAACTTCAAGCCGTTGCCACAAGGGCTGCTCATTTGGTCAAGCAGCTGCTCAATTTGGCGCGAACCGATCGCTCAGGCCAAGAAGAGGAGACTCATTTTGCTTTGGCTGAAGTCTTGGAGAGCGTGTTCATCGTTTGGAGAGATGTGATCAAGCTATCGGGTAAACATTTAAACATGAGCGTTTTGCCCATGGGTCTACAAGGGGTGAGTTTGCGAGGCAATGCAACCCTTTTGGGAGAAGCCATTGGCAATCTTTTGGACAATGCTATGCGTTATGGAGGGGACCAAATTGAGCTCACGGTGCAATTTGACAAAGAACTTGTGAATGTCAAAGTGTTTGACAATGGTGTGGGTTTGAGTGAGCAAGAGATCTCCAATGTGATGACCCCATTTTGGCGAGGTCCTGGCTCACATCATGTTGAGGGAGCGGGCTTGGGGCTTTCCATCGCGTCCAATGTGGTTCGCAAAATGGGCGGCTCCATTGTGATCGCGTCTCGCCCAAGCGTCTTGGGCACAGAGGTCTCCATCGCGTTACCCATGCAAACCACCCATTGAGAGCACTCTGTGCCTTGGTGCTGAATCAGGCAGCAATCATTTAATCTCTAAGGTCTCTCAATGTGCACCAGCGGCCGCCTGCGTGGCGCCAGAGTCATTAGAGGGCCCTTTCGCGCTGGGGCTGGGTGAGTGTTTGGCTGGGCGATCTGCAAACCAAATGAGAAAGATCAAGCAAAGGAAGATCCAAGCAGAGGCGTAGAAAATGTCATCCGCAGCTTTTGTGAACGCTTGTTGATCGATGATGCGGTTGATTTGCAGCAAAGCTTGTTCGGTGC
>CAIPII010000127.1 GCA_903865035.1 uncultured Burkholderiales bacterium
CGCATGTGTGAGAGAACCTTGTACCTGAAAAACGGCCAACTCAACGCAAGTCAAGCTTGAGCCCAGGGGATCCAGATGATCATGGGTTGGATTGATTCACATGTGCACTTGGATGCACAAGAGTACGCCTCTGATGTGAGTGAGGTGAGGGCGCTGGCCAAAGCGCAAGGGGTCACGCATTGCGTGATTCCAAGTGTGGACAAAAACAATTTTGAAGCCGTCCGCAATTTGGCCCATGCTTTTGGGGACTATTATGCTTTGGGCATTCACCCCATGTACACCCCACACGCAAAGGAAGAAGACTTGGCTTTCTTGGAGGACTTGATTGCTCAAGCAAGAGGCGCTCAAGGGGACGCGAGACTCTTGGCCGTGGGTGAAATTGGTTTGGATGGTTTTATTGAAAACTTAGACTTCACAAAGCAACAATATTTTTACATTGAACAACTCAAAATCGCCAAACGCCATGACTTGCCCTTGATCCTTCATGTGCGCAAATCGGCCGACGCATTGCTGAAAGAACTTCGCCGCCTGGGCTCAAACGGAGGCATCGCTCACGCCTTCAACGGCAGTTTGCAGCAAGCGCGAGCTTTCATTGATCTGGGTTTTTGTTTGGGCTTTGGGGGTGCTGTGACCTACGAGCGAGCCAATCATTTGCGTGCCTTGCTCAAAGCCGTGCCGAGGAGCGCCATCGTGCTTGAAACCGATGGACCCGATATTCCTCCCCATTGGCTATATGTGAATGCACAAGAGCGGGCGAATGGTCAACCGCAAAATAGAAATGATCCCTCTCAGGTGCCACGCATTGCGGATGTGGTGAGCACTCTATTGGGTGTTGAAATCAACGAATTGCGCGAGACAACGAGTCAGAACGTTGCACGCGTGCTTCGCATCCCCTCATCCATGGGGTTGAACCAGGGTATGCCACCCTTCAAAGAAAGTCGGTCATGAAATCCAAACCCTCTGGCCTTGAAGGCCTGCCCAGTGTGAACACTTCAGAGTTCGATGGAGTGAGGTACTTGCACTTGGGCAGCGAGTGGGTTCAAGGCTCCATGAAAATTGCCAAGCCCTATGAAATCGATTTGGAGTACGTGCAGCGCATGATGGCTTGGTTGCTCTTCATGGAGCCCAATAGCATTGCGTCCAGACACGCCATGCAGTTGGGGTTGGGCTCTGGTGCGCTCACCAAATTTTGCAACAAGAAGCTGGGGCTGCAAACCACAGCCATTGAGCTCAACCCACAAGTCGTCGCAGCTTGTCGTTTGTGGTTCAAGTTGCCCAAGGACTCCAGCACCTTGTCGGTGATCTTGGCCGATGCACAAGAGGTGGTGAGTCACGACCACTGGAGAGGACAAATCGATGCGCTGCAAGTCGATTTGTACGACCAGGAAGCGGCGGCTCCGGTCCTGGATTCGGAGGACTTTTACAAAGGCTGTCAAAGCTTGCTGACCCCTGAGGGGGTGATGACGGTGAATTTGTTTGGCAAGAACAGCCAGTTTGAAGTGAGCCTTGAAAAAATCAAAACCGCTTTTCCAAAAGGACTCGTGTGGTGCTTCAAGCCCACCAAGGAAGGCAACACCGTGGTGCTCGCTCAAAACCACCCCAATACTCTTTCAAGAGCGGAGTTGGAGTCAAGAGCTGATCACATTGATAAGCTATGGGGTTTGCCAGCCAAAAAATGGATCAAAGTTCTTAATCCCACGAGCTAAATGTAAACCCTAGGTTTTGAAATATGCTACATAATGCGTGGGTAATTCAAAGCCCTATTAGGGTTTTCCATAGGTGTGGATTGTGAGCGATGGCTCACAATTCGCCATCCCAATGATTTGTCTAGGAGAAGCGTAGTGAATATCAAGAGTCGCAAGGACTTTTACTCAGGACTGATGTTCCTGATTGTGGGTGGTGCTTTTGCATTTGGCGCCACCTCATACACCATCGGTACCAGTGCTCGCATGGGCCCAGGCTACTTTCCCATGCTCTTGGGCGTGCTCATGGCCATTTTGGGTGCAGTGGTGTTGGTGCTCTCTTTGATCGTAGAGACTCCTGATGGCGACCCAGTCGGTAAATTTGCTTGGAAGCCTATCGTTTTTGTGTTGGGCGCCAATTTGGCCTTTGGTATTTTGCTTTGCGGCTTGCCTAGCATCGGTTTGCCCGCCATGGGTTTGATCGCTGCCATTTTTGCGCTGACCATTTTGGCCAGTGCTGCAGGCGATGAATTCAAATGGGTTGAAGTGCTCATTTTGTCCGTCATTTTGTCGGTCATGAGTTATTTGGCCTTCATCGTTTTGCTGCAATTGCAAATGCCCGTGTGGCCAACGTTTATCACAGGTTAAGGAGCTCTCACAATGGATTTATTTTCTAACCTGGCGCTTGGATTTGGCGTTGCGGTCACCCCCATCAATTTGGTTTACGCCTTTGTGGGTTGTCTACTGGGCACCTTGATTGGTGTGTTGCCTGGCATTGGACCCGTGGCCACCATCGCGATGTTGCTGCCTGCAACGTATGCGCTCCCACCCGTGTCTGCATTGATCATGTTGGCTGGTATTTATTACGGCGCACAGTACGGTGGTTCTACCACTGCGATTTTGGTGAACTTGCCTGGTGAGGCCTCATCGGTTGTGACGACCATTGACGGTTATCAAATGGCCAGACGAGGCCGTGCGGGTCCCGCTCTTGCCGCAGCTGGCTTGGGTTCATTCTTTGCCGGTTGTATCGGTACTTTGGTGTTGGCTGCTTTTGCGCCTCCCTTGACCGAATTGGCCTTCAAGTTTGGTCCTGCTGAATATTTCTCGCTCATGATTTTGGGCTTGATCGGTGCTGTGGTGTTGGCCTCTGGCTCTTTGATCAAGGCGATTGCCATGATCATCTTGGGTTTGCTCCTGGGATTGATCGGAACAGACGTGAACTCTGGTGTTGCTCGCTACAGTTTTGACATTCCTGAGCTCACCGATGGTGTGGGTTTTGTGGTGATTGCGATGGGTATCTTCGGATACGGTGAGATCATCAGCAACCTCTCTCGTCCTGAGGATGAGCGAGAGGTCTTCACCGCCAAGGTCACAGGACTCTTCCCCACCAAAGAAGACTTCAGGAACATGATTCCCGCTGTGTTGCGCGGTACCGCTTTGGGCGCCATCTTGGGTGTGCTCCCAGGTGGTGGAGCGCTCTTGGCCGCTTTTGCAGCCTACACCGTTGAGAAGAAAACCTCTTTGCGTCCTGGTGAAGTGCCCTTTGGACAAGGCAACATCCGCGGTGTTGCGGCTCCTGAGTCAGCCAACAATGCTGGTGCTCAAACCTCCTTCATTCCTTTGCTCACCTTGGGTATTCCTCCCAACGCTGTGATGGCTTTGATGGTGGGTGCGATGACCATTCACAACATTCAGCCTGGTCCCCAGGTCATGACCAGCAACCCAGAGCTCTTTTGGGGTTTGATTGCTTCCATGTGGATTGGTAACTTGATGTTGATCATCTTGAATCTGCCCCTCATTGGCATGTGGATCAAGTTGCTCACCGTGCCTTATCGCTTCTTGTTCCCAGCGATTGTGCTCTTTTGCGCGATCGGTGTGTACTCCACAAATAACAACTCGTTTGACATTTGGAGTGTGGCTGCCTTTGGTTTCATTGGTTACCTCTTCATCAAAATCGGTTGTGAACCCCAGCCATTGCTCTTGGGCTTCATCCTAGGACCCATGATGGAGGAGAACCTTCGCCGTGCGTTGCTCCTCTCACGTGGAGACTGGACTGTGTTTGTGACCCGTCCTTTGTCTGGAAGTTTGCTCGTCGCTGCCTTGATTTTGTTGGGTATCGTCTTGTTGCCCTCCATTCGCAACAAGCGCGAAGAGGCCTTCGTCGAAGACTGATCTGCACGTCTTTTGTGGCATGGCACTAAAATCGGTGTCATGCCCAATTTCAAGGAACCCACTCCTGCTTGGCATCGAGTGGGTTTTTTGTCATTGGTGACGTTCCATCCATCCATTAGCGTTTGAAGGCTCACCAGTCCATGAAAGAATTCGACTTCACCAATCCTTACGCGAGCACTCGTTTGCCCGTTTTTGCCAGAAACGTGGTGAGCACCTCTCATCCCTTGGCTGCACAAGCTGGGCTGCAAATGCTTTGGAGAGGGGGCTCGGCGGTGGACGCTGCTGTTGCAGCTGCCGCGGTCATGACCATCGTAGAGCCTGTGAGCAACGGGCTGGGATCAGACGCCTTTGCGCTCATTTGGGACGGTAAAACCTTGCACGGCTTGAACGCTTCCGGGAGAGCTCCAAGCGGCTGGACGCCAAAATACTTCCACGACAAGTATGGATCGAGTGCTCAGCATCCCCCTAAGCGTGGCATCGATGCGGTGACGGTTCCTGGGGCGGTCTCGAGTTGGGTGGCCATGCACGAGAAATTTGGCAAGTTGCCTTTTGAAGATCTTTTGGCCCCAGCCATTGAGATCGCTCAAAGGGGGTACTTGCTGCCCGTTGTCGTGCAACAAAAGTGGGCCGCTGCCACGCCCGAGTTGCAAAACAGCCCAGGTTTTGCGCAGAGTTTTTTGCCTTGGGGTCGTGCGCCAAGGGTGGGTGAATTGTTCCAATTCCCAGGAGCTGCCAAAGGCCTGCAAGCCATTGCCAAGACAAAGGGGCAAGCGTTTTATGGCGGCGAAATCGCCAAAGCCATTGAGGCTTTTGCCAAAGAGCAAGGTGGCGTGCTCACGGCCAAAGATTTTGAGAACTACAAGCCTGAGTGGGTCAAGCCCATTGCTCAAGATTACAAGGGATACACCTTGCATGAGATTCCACCCAATGGGCAAGGCATCGCAGCCTTGATTGCCTTGGGTATTTTGAGTCACTTTGACTTGGCCAGTTTGCCTGTGGACAGTGTGGCCTCGCAGCACTTGCAAATCGAGGCCATGAAGTTGGCTTTTGCCGATGTGTACCGCTATGTGTGTGAGCCCCAAAACATGCGTGTGAGTGTTGAGCAAATGTTGGACTCAAGCTACTTGAAGGAGCGCGCGCGCCTCATCAATCCCTTTAGTGCCCAAAACTTTGGCGCTGGCAACCCCGTCAAAGGTGGCACCATTTATCTGACTGCTGCTGACGAG
>CAIPII010000128.1 GCA_903865035.1 uncultured Burkholderiales bacterium
ATTTGTGGTGATATTTTTAAATATTTGATGACACTTTGAAGTCCATTTGAAAAAGACCTAAAAGTTTGCTATAATTTGAGGCTCAGTTAGATTCGTTTAACTGATTTAAAGGTCAGGGACGATAGCTCAGCCGGTAGAGCAGCGGACTTTTAATCCGTTGGTCGCGAGTTCGAATCTCGCACATCCCACCAAAATCTCAAATGAATCAACCCTCTTGCGAGGGTTTTTTCTTTTGTGGGCTCCAATTTTACGTTTCAAAAAAGACGCCTTTTAACCGAGGCGTCGTTTTGAGCTTGCTTTTCAGATCAATTTCCAGCGAAAACACCTTTGGGAAAGCAAGCTATGAATTCGTTGGAAACTTTGTTGTTTTTGCTGTATTCAGTGACGAACTCTTTGAAGCCAGCGTCACCCCAGTTTTTTTGCGCTGTACCCTCATCTGCCTTGGGTGTGTTGACATGTAGACTGATCACCTTGGATTTGTCTGCGATCCAATTTTTGCCGTCGTTCATGTAGAGCTCACCAACGACTTGTCGATTGTTCATCACGCCATTGCTTCTATACCAAGCTTCATGCAATTGTGCAGCTTTTCTTACGCCCTCCACAGAACCACCGGGAACGAGATCGGATATTCGCATGATCACTCTGACGCCATCACATTGATTGGCTGCATTGATTTCAGCTTTTGAGAAAAGTGCGGTCAACACACAAGCCAGTCCGATGAGTGTATTTTTGATTTTCATGGCGAACCCTTTCTTGAAATAAACATCTTTGCTCTTTCGTGTGACATCTGTTTGACAGGCGTGTAAAGTTCAAAGCAAAAAACTTTGGCCAGCATTTCTGCGAATTTCAAAATGCGGGATTTTGATTGACCAGTTTGCATACATCACCAGATAATGGGCTTTCATGAGAGACGCTTTTCATGTTGATCTTGATCAGCAAGACAAGTTGCAACCTCCAATACGATTCACACCCAAGAAGGTCGAGCAATGAGATTGTGTATTTTTTCTGGATCAAGTTCAGGTGTTAAAGAAAGTTACACCTTGGCCGCAAAGACGCTGGGCCAAGAATTGGCCAAGAGCGGTATAGGTGTGGTTTACGGTGGAGCCTCCGTTGGCCTGATGGGGGCCGTGGCAGATGCTGCACTCCAAGAAGGCGGAGAGGTCATTGGTGTTATTCCACAATCCTTGTTTGACAAAGAAGTGGGGCATTTGGGGTTGAGCAAGTTGCACATTGTGAAGAACATGCACGAGCGAAAAGCCATGATGGCAGATCTCTCAGACGGGTTCATCGCGCTGCCTGGTGGCATTGGCACATTTGAAGAGTTGTTCGAAGTTTGGACTTGGGCGCAATTGGGCTATCACCCCAAGCCTTGTGCAATTTTGAATGCGGATGGTTACTACGATCAATTGATTGGTTTCTTGGATCACACCGTGAACCAAGGCTTTTTAAAGCCATCGCACCGTGATCTTTTGATTGTTGAGAATGACTCATCCAAGCTCCTAGATCGAATCAGAACCTACCAACCACCAAAGGTGGCCAAATGGAGTTGATACACTGATCAGGAGTGTGAAGAAATGTTGCACTGCAGTGTGCAAGTGGCGATGTTCATCTTGCAGTAACTCATCCAACATGAACTCTAAAGCGTTTAGGGAAAACGCTAGAAGTGTGGTTTATTGAGGCATCTGTTTGTAAATGCGCTTGATTTTCACTGATCAGTCAAGCAACATAGAAGCCATTTTCAATGGACCGATCACTGCTCGCAATCATGCCTCCTCTCTTTGAGATTCTTTATAAAAGTGAGTCTGTCTCAACCAGTGTCATCACCGTTGAGTTGGAGAACATTTTAAGAATCTCAAGGCTCAAGAACAGCAAGAGAAACATCACTGGCATGTTGATGTATTTCAGAGGCGAGTTCATCCAAATTCTAGAGGGCGATCAGGATCAAGTCTTGAATGTATTTTCTACCGCCATCAAAAAAGACCCTAGGCACTCCAATGTGCGTTTGATCGCAGAAGGCCCCATTGTTCATCGCAGTTTCTCAGATTGGTCCATGGGCTTTGTCGGAGACGAGGCCATTCAATCCCGGGTCTCTGTATCGACCAGCGCTTTGATGATGGATCTGCTCAGCCAAGAGGCCAAGCAAAGTCCACAAACCCCCGGAGTCACTCACTTCGTCAAAACCTACAACCAAATGAGAAGGTTTCCCATCCGCTGAGTTGGCCCAGGGTTGGAGGTCAATCAGCCGTTTTTGATTTTTTTGGCTGCGTCAATTGCAAAGTAAGTCAATATGCCATCTGCCCCAGCTCGCTTGAATGCAAGCAAGCTCTCCATCATGACTTGGTCGTGATCGAGCCAGCCGTTTTGTGCAGCTGCTTTGAGCATGGCGTACTCGCCTGAGACTTGATAGGCAAAGGTGGGCACTAGAAAGGTGTCCTTGACACGGCGCACCACATCCAAGTAAGGCATACCAGGCTTGACCATCACCATGTCAGCGCCCTCGCTGATGTCGAGCGCAACCTCCCTGAGCGCTTCATCGGTATTGCCTGGATCCATTTGATAGGTCTTTTTGTCACTCTTACCCAGGTTTTTTGCCGAACCCACAGCATCTCTGAATGGACCATAGAAGGCACTTGCGTATTTTGCACTGTAAGCCATGATGCGAGTGTGCACGTGAGCATGCGCCTCAAGGGCTTGTCGGATCGAGCCAATTCGGCCATCCATCATGTCGCTAGGGGCAACAATGTCCACGCCAGCTTGTGCTTGGGTCAAGGCTTGTTGAGTGAGAACGGCCAATGTGGGGTCGTTCAAAATGTAGCCCTCTTCATCCAAGAGACCATCTTGACCGTGGCTGGTGTAGGGGTCCAATGCCACATCGGTCATGATGCCGAGTTCAGGGAAGTGTTTTTTAAGGGCTGAGACCACTTGCGGCACCAATCCATTTGGATTGGTGGCTTCAATGCCATCGGGTGTTTTGAGGTGCGAGCTGATGACTGGAAACAGAGCCATCACTGGAATGCCCAATTTCACGCATTCTTCAGCCACGGGCATCAATTGGTCCAAGCTCAAACGTTCAACGCCGGGCATGGATTGCACGGATTCACGTCGATTCTCTCCCTCCAGTACAAAAACCGGATAAATGAGGTCGTCTACGCTCAGATGGTGTTCACGCACCAAGCGGCGTGTGAAGTCATCTTTTCTGAGTCTGCGAGGGCGATTGTTGGGGAAATTTGCGTGCATGTTGTGGGTCTGTGGTCTTGGTTAGAGGGGCATGTATTTTGGATTCAAATCCATTCGCGTCGAACGATGAAGTGCTTCATGAGATCGTGTTCGGGTGTTCCTTCTTGAGCGGTGTGTTGGTAGGACCAACTCACCAAGGGCGGCATGGAGAGCAAAATGGACTCAGTTCTTCCTCCAGACTGAAGCCCAAAGTGTGTTCCTCGGTCCCAGACCAAATTGAACTCAACGTAGCGACCTCTTCTGTAGAGTTGGTGAGCTCTTTCGCGATCCGAGTAGGGCATGTCTTTTCTTCTCTCCACAATGGGGAGGTAGGCCAATAAAAGGGCGTTGCCAACACTTTGAAGCATCTCAAAGCTTTTCTCATTGCCCAACTCAGAGAAGTCATCAAAGAAGATGCCACCAATGCCGCGCTGCTCTGAGCGGTGCTTGAGGCAAAAATAATCATCACACCAAGCTTTGAATCTCGGGTAAAGATCTGAGCCAAAAGGGGCGAGCGCGTCAAGACAGGTTTGGTGGAAATGCACAGCATCCTCTTCAAATCCATAGTAGGGCGTCAAATCCATGCCTCCTCCAAACCATGCCACGGGTGCACCACTGGAAGGGGTTGCGCAGATCATGCGCACGTTCATGTGAACCGTTGGAACGTAGGGGTTTCGAGGGTGAAACACCAAGGACACCCCCATGGCTTCAAATGGGGAGCCAGCAAGTTCTGGGCGATGTTGGGTTGCTGAAGGGGGCAATTTGGGACCGCTCACGTGAGAGAAGCCACAACCA
>CAIPII010000129.1 GCA_903865035.1 uncultured Burkholderiales bacterium
AGAGGTGGCATTGGGCACTTTCAAATCGCTGGCGTGCCCGATCGCCACGAACCCGATGGGGGGGAAGTGTTTTCTGGTGCTTTGTTTGATTTGATCGATCAAATCTCAAGCGACACGGGCTGGAGCGGTTGGGTGGGGTGTGAATACCGCCCTAGAGGAGGAGCCGTGCCGGGTGCGACGTCTCAGGGCCTGGGTTGGTTTAAGTCCTGGAAGAAAAGCCACTGACTGGACTCAGAGGGGAGTGGTCTTTTCTTGGGTGGCCAGCATCAGTCCCATGAGGGCTGCGGTCTCCGCTCTCAAGATGCGAGGACCCAAAGTGAGTGCTTGAAAGCCTGCATCCAGCGCAAAACTCACCTCATCGCTGTGCAAGCCGCCTTCAGGTCCAGTGAGGATTTGAACCCACGCCTTCTCGCTCTCATTCTCATCGCTTGGGGGTTGGCTTTTGCGCCCTAAGGGTTGGGTTGAGAAGACCCAGCGCTCAGCCTGTGAGTAGGGGAGCAAGCTTTGAAAGGCAGACTGCAAACTTTGTGGCACATCGATGAGGGGGACCGTGTTGCGACCACATTGCTCGCAAGCGGCTTGTGCAACGGAGATCCAGTGAGCGGTTTTTTTCTCGGCGCGCTCCCCACTCAGTCTGAGCACCGCGTGTTGGGTCATGATGGGTGTGATGCGCGCAACACCCAATTCGGTGGCTTTTTCCACCAACCAGTCCATGCGTTCATTGGCGGGCATGCCAACCAAGAGTTGCACTTTGCGTGGTGCTTCACGCTCGATTTTTAAGTGCGTGAGGATGCGAACACTCACACTGTGCTTGCCCATTTTGAGAATCTCTGCCTCGTATTCACCACCCTCTCCATTGAAGAGGGTCAACACCTGAGAGGGTTGGAGTCTGAGCACTTGCACATGCTTGGCAGCGTGTGCGGGAAGGTCAAGCTCCTCTAGCACTTGCAAGGGCACGGGGCAGTAAAGGCGAGGCATCTTCACTGTCCCCTTTGGCCAAGCGTGAAGGCTTGGATGGGGGCGATGTTCTCCACGTGGTCGATGAGCTTTAAGAGCGGTTTGAGCTCTCGATAGCGCGAGCAAGTGGCACGGATGTAGTGAATGAAGCGCGGGGTGTCGGCCAAATAGTGGTGCTTGTGGTCGCGAAGCGAGAGCCTTGCAAAGATGCCAGCCACTTTCAAGTGTCTTTGTAGACCCATCCATTCAACCGCAGCATAAAACGCACCAAAGTCCTCAGAAAATCCGTTTTGATCGAGCAGGCCTTTGGCGCGTGCGCGCTCCCAGTAGCGGATGGTGATGTCGAGCACAAACTCTTCTGGCCAACTGATGAAGGCGTCGCGCATGAGGCTGGCCACGTCATAGGTGATGGGGCCATACACGCTGTCTTGGTAATCCAAAACCCCCAAAGGGGCGTCCTCAGAGGTGGGCAGCATCAAATTGCGCGGCATGAAGTCGCGGTGCACGAAGGCCTTAGGAGCATTCAGGTTCCTTTCGATGATGAGCTCATACATGGGCAAAAGTGTTTGCTTCATGTGCTGCTCCAAGTCTGCCTGAGCCACCCCCTTGGCTTGACTCAAATACCATTCATCAAAGAGGCCAAGCTCGCGTCTCAAAAGTGCATGGTCGTATTCGGGCAGCGTGCCCTCGCGAGAGGAGAGTTGCCACAGGATGAGGGCATCAATGGCTTTTTCAAAAAGCGCTTGTGTTTGGGCATCTGGCTCGCTCAATGCGACGGGCGCCAAGGGAGGGGCCAGCATGGCTTGAGCGCCATGTGGGTCGGGCTTGGGGAGGGCCTGCATCATGGTGTTGGCGCCCAAGTCTTCCAAGAGCATAAAGCCCTCAGCGGGGGCGTACTCCAAAATTTGTGGGGCTTTGAGCCCGGCTTGGTGCATGAGGGAGGTCACGTTCACAAACCGAGTGGTGTCCTCAAGTTCTGGGGGTGCATCCATGATGACCAAGGAGGGATGAGCGGGGTTTTGGCTCAATACCCTTGCGTAGCGCCTGAAACTCGCGTCCGCAGAGGCCAAGCCAAGGGTATCGACGCGCAGTTGGTGCTTGTCCACGAGTGGGTTGAACCACTTGAGAAAGGCGTCTTCACGCGTTGAGGAGGACCAAGACAGGGGCGAGTGGGCCAAGGGACTTGAATTTAGGGTCATATTTTCATCGTGGATGTGCAAAAGAGTCGGCAGGCTCGAGGACAATAGGGCCAGTGCGCTGAGCGGCTCTGGGATAATTCAAATTCTAGGCGCCCAGCAGCCCTTTTGTGATGCTGAGCGCAGGTGGCCAAGCTTATTTTTTTCTTTTGAGAGTGACGTTGACCTTTTGCATTTGAAACTCTGGGTTTTTCTGTTGGCATTCTTGGGCTGTGGGATTGGGTTGGCGCAAACCAATTCAAGTCCAGGAGAGGTCTCGCCCATACGCCTGAGCCCAAGCGGTTTGTTGCAAGAGCGGGTGAGCGAGGGCATCAAGCGAGAGTTGCCGTCTTTTTTTGAGGCCGATGTCCTTGAGGGTCAAACCGAGGAGACGCTCAACATGAGGGGCGAAGTCTTCATGCGCCGCGGTGACACGGTCGTCAAGGCCGACACCATGGCGTACGACAACAGAGACGATCGCATGAAGGCGATGGGCAATGTGCGTGTCAACAAGGCGGG
This sequence comes from uncultured Burkholderiales bacterium, assembly GCA_903865035.1. Lineage (GTDB taxonomy): Bacteria > Pseudomonadota > Gammaproteobacteria > Burkholderiales > Burkholderiaceae_C > Limnohabitans. Next base: position 2,652 of record CAIPII010000129.1, read on the forward strand.
GAATGTGTACATTGGCCCCTTGTTGGAGTTGGAGGTTGGAACTTTTGAGGGGTTTTTCACGCAGCCTTCTTTTTCTTTCTTGAGAAACGGGGCTTATGGCCAGGCCTCCAAAATCGATTTTGTCGATGAGCAACATGCGGTGATCCACGACACCACCTTCACCACATGCCGGGTCAAACCTGGTCCAGAGTGGTTGCCCGATTGTATTTTGAGGGCCCAGGCCATCCACATCAACAACGAAACCAATGAAGGTCAAGCCGAGGGTGCAGCATTGAGCTTCAAAGGGGTGCCCATTTTGCCCATCCCCTCGATCAGTTTTCCTTTGAGCTCCGATCGCAAATCGGGCCTTTTGCCGCCCACCATGGGTTTGGACAGTTTGGGTGGATTTGAGTACACCCAGCCCTACTACTGGAACATCGCACCCAACCACGACGCCACCATTCAAGCGACCACTTGGAGTAAGCGCGGCTTGAGTTTGGGTGGAGAGTACCGCTACTTGGAGCAGGTCAATCCCGACCAAAAGGGTCAAATCCGTTTGGATTACATGGAGCACGATTTGCTCAGGGGCCACTCCAGGTGGGGGGTGTGGGATCAAAACCAGGGTGCTTTGGATGTCATGGGTGAGCGACTCGGACTCAATGTGAACATCAAACGGGTGAGCGATGACAACTACTGGAGAGACTTTGCGTCTGCCTCAAGTCCCATCACCGACCGATTGTTGCCCACCGATTTGGCGCTGAACTGGAACCATGGTGCGTTGAGCTCAACGCTTAGGAGTTTGAAGTGGCAAACGCTGCAAGACCCAACCGCCCCCATCATTCCGCCTTTTGATCGATTGCCGCAATGGACCACGCGATTCACGCCCTATTGGGGAAATTTGCAGCTCGGGGTGCAAACCGATGTCACGCGCTTTGAGGGGGCCGATGCTTCTTTGACTTGCGTGAGAACCATAGCCAATTGTCAGACCAATGGAGAGCGTGCGCTTTTGGCGACAAGGATGAGCTATCCAGTCAATTTGGAGTATTTGACGGTGACCCCAAAGGTGAGCGTGCTCAGCCGTGCCTATCAGTTTGACACGCCGCTTTTGAGCACCGGACAAAAGAGCGCAAGTGTCTCCGTGCCCACCTTCAGCTTGGACATGACAACGGTGCTTGAGAGGCCCTACAGTTGGGCGGGATCGAGCTACATTCAGACCTTGGAGCCGCGGGTGTTTTTTGTGGACACCCCGTACCGAAACCAAAATTACTTGCCTGTTTACGACACGGGCCGAAACGACTTTAATTTTGCAACGGTGTACACAGAGAATGCGTTCTCAGGCTATGACCGTGTCTCCGACGACAAGCTCTTGACGATGGGTGCGACCTCCAGGCTCATTGCAGAGGACAGTGGCGAGGAGCGGGCCCGCTTTAGCGTTGCCCAGCGCTTTCGCTATCAGACCCAGCGCGTGATGCTGCCCACCGATTTGGCCCCTTTGAGCGACCATGTGGACGATTTGCTCTTGGGTGCGACCTTGAACTTGAGCAAAACCTTCAGAGCGGACTCTACTCTCCAGTATGATCCTGCAACGCACGAGTCCATGCAGACCAAAATTGGGGGGCGCTATTACCCCTCCAATTACCGCCTCTTCAGCATGGCCTACAGCTTTCAAAGGGACGTGCACAGTGAGTTGATTGACATGGCATGGCAGTGGCCCCTCAACGATTTGTGGCAAGCTCGCGGGCCAGATTTGGGAGCGGGCAGGGGCATTGGGGAGAACAAATGGTTTGGTGTGGGCAGGTTGAACTTTGACCTTCAAATGCACACGGTGGTCAACTCCATCATGGGGTTTGAATACGATGCGGGTTGTTGGCTGGGTCGCATTGTTTTGGAGAGGCTCCAAGTGGCAACAAACCAGGTCAATCAGCGTATCATGTTCCAGTTGGAGTTTGATGGGTTCACGAAAGTGGGCATCAGTCCGTTGCAGACCTTGAAAGAAAACATACCCAGGTATCAAAACCTTAGGGATAATTTAGATTCGCCAAGTCGATTTGGAAATTACGATTGAGTCATTATGATTAGAAGCACGAGAGAGATGATCTTTGGGGGAGCGCTGGCTCTAGGGCTTGGGGTGCTTGGCTGCGCACCGGCTTGGGCTCAAAGCATGAAAGCCCCGACGAACACCGTTCAGGGTTTGAGCGGCAAAGCCCCCTCAAGTGCTTTGGATTTCAAAGCTCAAGGGAGCTCGCCAGCTCCACAAATGGACAGCGTCATGAAGGGCGGCCCATTCAAGGACACGCAGGACTTGCCCTCCAACACTCAGACGCTTGGACGCTTGGTGGCGACACCAGGCAACGCCGTGCAAAAAGCCTCAGACTTCATCGTCGCATTGGTTGACAGTGACCCAGTGACCAACCAAGAGGTGATGATTCAAATGCAGCAATGGTTGGCTCAAATGGCCAGTCAAAAAACATCGATGCCTTCAAAAAGCGAGTTTGTCAAAGAGGTGCTGGAGCGCTTGATCACCGAGCGCACTCAACTTGATCGCGCCAAAGAGCAAGGCATCAGGGTTGGCAAAGAGGAGGTTCGCATGGCCGAGCTGTCCTTGGCGACCCGAAATGGCTTGGGAGTGCAAGAGTTCAGGCAAAAGGTTGCGCAAACGGGCGTGAGTCAAAAGCAGTTTTTGCAGGAGTTGGAAAACGAGTTGACCCTTCAGCGCTTGAGGGAAAAGGAGGTCAACGCTCGCATCAAGGTGAGTGAGCAAGAGATCGATCAGTATTTGAAAGAGATCAAGTCTCAAGACCGAAGCAACCAAATTGAACTCGCTCAAATTTTGATTGAAGTGCCAGAGGGTGCGAGTGCTGAGCAAGAAAAAGCCGCACTGGCCAAGATCAATGCCTTGAAGGCACAAATTGTCTCGGGTGAGAGTTTTGAGAGCGTGGCCAAAGCGTCTTCACAAAGCTCTGACAAGGCCCAAGGGGGTCACATGGGCTTGAAGCCCTTGGCGCGTTATCCTGACTTGTTCATCCGCTCCATTGAGAACGCCAAGGTGGGCGACTTGGTGGGTCCTGTGAAATCAGGCGCAGGCTTTCATTTGATCAAGTTCATCGATCAAAGTGAAAACAATTTGATGTTGAGTTCCAATCAAACGCATGTGCGTCACATTTTGTTGCGTGCATCTGGACAAAACAGCGTCAACACCATTCGTGTGCAGTTGTATGAGCTCAAAAAACGTTTGGACAACAAAGAGTTGGACTTTGCACAAGTGGCCAAAGAGCTCAGCCAAGACGGAACTGCCGAGCGCGGTGGTGACTTGGGCTGGGTGGGTTCAGGGGCTTTTGTGCCTGAGTTTGAAGAGGTGATGAACCACTTGAAGCCTGGAGAGGTGTCGGACCCTGTGGTGACTCGCTTTGGTGTGCATTTGATCGAGGTGTTGGAGCGGCGTGTGAACACCATGAGCGCCAAGGAGCAAAGAGAGTGGGCTCGCAATGCGTTGCGTGAGAAAAAGTATGAGCAAGCCTACGCCGATTGGGCCCAAGAGGTGAGGGGTCGCGCTTTCATCGAATACCGAGATGCGCCCGAGACCCTCGTGAATTGAGCGTTTTGCACACCCTTTGTTTCGACCTTTTAACGCTTTGCCCATGTGTTGGGAGGTGTGAGCCATGAAGCATGTGGCACGCAAGCGCTTTGGCCAGCATTTTTTGGTCGATCCTGGCGTCATCGCTGACATTGTTCAATGCATCGACCCCAAACGACATGATCGAATGGTTGAGATTGGGCCGGGTTTGGCTGCGATCACCGCACCTTTGAGCCAAGCGCTGGAGCGACTGTGTGTGATCGAGTTGGATCGCGATTTGGCGAGCAAGCTTCGCGCAAAGCCCAGTCTCATGGTGGTTGAGAGCGATGTCCTCAAGGTGAATTTCACCGAACTGGCTCAGCAGCTTGGTGGCTCTCCCATTCGGGTGGTGGGCAATTTGCCCTACAACATATCAACCCCTATTTTGTTTCACTTGTTGGATCACGTGGAGGTGATCGAGGACCAGCACTTCATGCTTCAAAAGGAAGTGGTGGATCGCATGACGGCCCAGGTGAACTCGTCTGAGTATGGGCGCTTGAGCGTGATGCTGCAGTGGCGGTATGACATGGAGAAGGTCTTGGATGTGGGGGTTGAGGCCTTCGATCCGCCGCCAAGGGTCTTGAGTGCAGTGGTTCGCATGCGCCCCAAGGCTCAACCAACGGTTTTGAATGTGGATACCTTATCGACTTTGGTGCAAGTGGCGTTTAGCCAGCGCAGGAAAATCCTGCGCCACACGCTTGAGCCTTGGTTGGCGGCACAAGGGTGGGCGGGTGAGTTTGACTTTCAGCAGCGAGCCCAAGAGGTCTCTTTGGCGCACTTTGAGGCCTTGGCTTTGGCCGTGGGTGAGGTCAAGAAAACCTGATTTGGGCGTTCGGATCAAATCGGGGGCGAAAAAAAAGCTCAAGATTGACTTGAGCTTTTTGGAGTGGTTGCAAAGCCGCGTGTTTCGCTGCTTTGAAGTCAAGCGGCTGTCAACCAGTACCCAGCATTGAAGGGCGAGCTCATGCGAAGCGCCAAGGGGGAGATGTCAACGAGTTTGTCGGTTGGCATTTTCTCCACCTCTTCTCCAATTTCAATGCCATTGGCATCGATTTCGGGCTCCAAGGGTCGTTCCATGTCCAAAGAGGATGGAACACGCGCCACTGAGAAGGAGTAAAAGCAGCGGAAAGAAATCTTGCGATCTGACCAGTAGTCGGCTGCTTCGCGGAAGATGTCCAAAAGCTGCTCACGCGCCTCTTTATCGAATCGCGTGTGGGCTGGAATGTGTTCGAGCACCACCACAAACCCTGGTTGTGGACCTGATTTGTGCAATGGATCCGTCATGTGGTCGTACAAGGAGTCAAAGCTCTTGCAGGCATGAAGGGGGAAGGTGAACTGCTGGACGATGAAGTCCAGCACATCTTGTTTGCTGTTGGCCTGGGCCAAGTTGGCGTACAAAAAGTGATGACCCAAGTGCTGAGCCGCCTGTTGCAGATCAGGCACACGAAAAGCCCTGATCGATTGAACGATGTTGCTTTTGACAGAACGAAGTGGCATGTCCATCTCCGTGAGACTTCCCTAAAAAATCAAGGGGTTAATGAAAGTGACAAATTGGTGAGCTAACCCGATAACTCACCGCGTATTGTCACTCAAATGCATTTTGAATGCAAGTCCCTGCCTAATATTTCAGCAAAAAGTAGGGCAATTATTGAATTAATAGTGAGCGCTCACTATCAAAAAGGCGATTATCTTTGAGCGCTCGCATCTGCCACTGTCAATGCTGTCATGTTCACAATTCGACGCACCGTGGTGCTGGCGGTCAGGATGTGAACCGGTTTGGCCGCTCCGAGTAAAACGGGGCCAATGGCGATGTTGCCACCGGCTGCGGTTTTAAGGAGGTTGTAAGCAATGTTGGCCGAATCCAAATTGGGCAGCACCAAGAGGTTTGCATTGCCTTTGAGGGGGGAGTCGGGCATGATGGCTTCACGCGAAGCGTGGTCCAGGGCCAAGTCGCCGTGCATCTCGCCGTCAATCTCAAGCCAAGGCGCGCGAGCTTGCACCAAGGCCAGGGTTTCTCTCATTTTGATGGCTGTGGGTTTGTCGCTGCTGCCAAAATTGGAGTGCGACAGGAGAGCGGCTTTGGGGTGGATGCCAAAGCGGCGCATCTCGTGTGCGGCCATGATGGTGATCTCAGCGAGTTGCTCGGCACTGGGATCGTAGTTGATGTGGGTGTCAACCAAGAAGACTTGGCGATCGGGCAATAGCAGACCGTTCATGCAAGCGTAGGTGCTCACACCTGGGCGATGTCCGATCACCAAATCGATGTAGTTCAAATGGACATCGGGTGTGCTCCAAGTGCCGCAAATGAGCCCGTCCACTTCACCTTTGTGCAAGAGCATGGTGCCAATGAGGGAGAGGCGTCGGCGCATGTCGATTTTCGCCAACTGTTGGGTCACGCCTTTTCTCTCGGTCATCTTCCAATAGGTTTGCCAAAAATCCCTGTACCTTGGGTCGTTCTCGACATTGACCACTTCGTAATCGACCCCCTCTTTGAGCCTGAGACCAAACTGCTCCACGCGGCGGGCAATCACCGCTGGGCGACCGATCAAGGTGGGTCTGGCCAAGTTCTCGTCGACCACAATTTGAACCGCCCTCAAGACGCGTTCTTCTTCGCCCTCGGCATAGGCAACGCGCTTATTTTGAGCTTTCTTGGCGGCCGCATAGATGGGTTTCATGGCCTGACCAGAAGCGTACACAAAGCTTTGCAACTTTTGGCAATAGGCATCCATGTCCGCGATGGGGCGAAGCGCAACACCGCTCTTGGCCGCAGCAAGGGCCACTGCAGGAGCAATTTTGATCATCAAGCGTGGATCAAAGGGCTTGGGGATCAAGTACTCGGGTCCAAAGGTGAGTTGCTCGCCCGCGTAAGCGGCAGCAACCACCTCACTTTGTTCGGCTTGTGCGAGTTCCGCGATTGCGTAGACCGCAGCGATCTCCATCTCCGTGGTGATGGTGGATGCGCCTGCATCCAAAGCACCCCTGAAGATATAGGGGAAGCATAGGACGTTGTTGACCTGATTGGGATAGTCGGTGCGCCCAGTGGCCACAATGGCGTCGTCGCGAACGGCGTGAACGTCCTCGGGCAAGATCTCAGGGGTTGGATTGGCCAGGGCCAAGATGATGGGGTTTTTGGCCATGGTCTTGACCATGGCAGGCTTTAGGACACCACCGGCTGACAGGCCCAAAAACACATCAGCACCATCGATGATTTCCGCCAATGTTCGCGCCGAAGTCTCTTGAGCAAACTGGATCTTGTCCTCATCCATGAGCTCGGTGCGGCCTTTGTAGACCACGCCCGCCAAGTCGGTGACGTAAATGTTTTCTTTGGGAATGCCCAGCTTCAAAAGGAGTCCCAAACAGGCCAGTGCGGCAGCACCCGCACCTGAGGTCACCACTTTGACGTGGCGAATGTCTTTGTTGACCACTTTGAGACCATTCAAAATGGCCGCACCCACCACAATGGCCGTGCCGTGTTGGTCATCGTGAAAGACTGGAATCTTCATGCGTTCACGCAGTTTTCGCTCGACGTAGAAACAATCGGGCGCTTTGATGTCCTCTAAATTGATGCCACCAAAGGTGGGCTCCAAAGAGGCGATGATGTCAACGAGCTTGTCCAAGTTCTTTTCATTGATTTCAATGTCAAAAACATCGATACCGGCAAACTTATGGAACAAAACCCCTTTGCCCTCCATCACAGGCTTGGCGGCCAAGGGACCAATGTCGCCCAAACCCAGCACGGCTGTGCCGTTGGTGATCACGGCCACCAAATTGCCACGGGCAGTGTATTTGTAAGCGTTGTTGGGGTCTTTGACGATCTCTTCACAAGGAGCGGCCACGCCAGGCGAATAAGCCAGAGCCAAATCGTGCTGATTGACCAATTGCTTGGTGGCTTGAATGCTGATTTTTCCGGGGTTGGGGAACTCGTGGTATTCGAGTGCAGCACGGCGGAGTTCTTGTCTCGCTTTGAGGCGGTTTTCGTCGCGCT
>CAIPII010000130.1 GCA_903865035.1 uncultured Burkholderiales bacterium
CACCCACGGCCAAGAGTCTCGCGTCCCCTTGAGCGCCTCTTGCTTGAGCAATCAAGTCCTCCAAGAAAGCCAAGTCTTCTTCCTTTGCGTGTGGGGTGTACATGGGGTGAATGCCCAAAGCATAAAAGTCCCCAAAAGCATGGGCCAAATTGCGGACGGCTTCAAAATTGTTTTTGTCCACGCTTGGAATCACGCAATGCGTGACCCCTTGCGCTTTGGCCATCGCCCTCACCTCACTCACATCAGAGGCGTACTCTTGTGCATCCAAGTGCACGTGTGAATCAATCCAACCCATGATCATCTGGATTCCCTGGGCTCAAGCTTGACTTGTGTTGAGTTGGCCGTTTTTCAGGTACAAGGTTCTCTCACACATGCGAGCCAACTCATGGTCATGGGTCACCACGATAAAAGACGTGTTGAAGCTTTTGGTGAATTCAAGCATCAAATTGAACACCTCTTTGGCCGTCGCTCTGTCCAAGTTGCCTGTGGGCTCATCGGCCAAGACACATGCGGGTTGAGTCACCAAAGCTCGTGCCATGGCAACGCGCTGACGCTCCCCCCCAGAGAGCTCTGAGGGGCGGTGCTCTGCTCGGCTCTCAAGCCCCAAGCGCTTCAAGAGCACCAGCGCTTTGGCCCGACTCTCAAGCGGATCTGCTCTCCTGAGCCAAAGCGGCATGGCGACATTTTCCCAGGCACTGAACTCGGGCAAGAGATGGTGAAATTGGTAAACAAAACCCAGGTGTTGATTTCTCAATCGCCCCAGTTGCGTGGTGTTTTGAAGACTCAAATCATGGCCCATCAACTGCACCTGACCCGTGGTGGCACTCTCAAGCCCCCCAAGGATGTGGAGCAAAGTGCTCTTGCCCGACCCCGAGGCCCCCACAATGGCCAAACTCTGGCCGACTGAAAGACTCAGATCCACACCATCCAAGACGTCCACCCTCAAAGGGCCTTGCTCAAAGCGCTTACCCACGGCGTGGGCGAGCAAAACCGGATCGCTTTGAGCGTTCCACGGGTTTTCGTTCAAAGATAAATCACTCATACCTCAAGGCCTCTGCGGGTTTGACTCGGCTGGCTCGCCAACTCGGGTAAAGCGTTGCCAAGAGTGACAACACCAAAGAGATCACCACAATCGGGATGATGTCGCTCGCCCTTGGGTCGCTGGGCATGCTGGAGATGAAGTAGATGTCTTTGGGCAAAAAGCGCGTACCGAGCAAATGCTCAATGAAGGGCACGATGACATCGATGTTGAACGCCACCAAGACACCCAAGGCCAAGCCGCTCAGTGTGCCCACAACACCGACCAATGAGCCTTGAACCATGAAGATCGTCATGATGGAAGAGGGACTTGCACCCAAAGTGCGAAGGATGGCAATGTCAGCCAATTTATCGGTCACCGTCATCACCAAAGTGCTCACCAAGTTGAAGGCAGCAACAGCAACGATCAAGGTGAGGATGATGAACATCATGCGTTTTTCGACTTGAACGGCAGCAAACCAAGTTTTGTTCTGGCGCGTCCAGTCGCTCACAAAATAATCTGCGCCCAAAGCACTTTGCAACTCCTCGGCCAAGGCTTTGGCCGTTTGGGGCTCTTGCACTTTGAGCCTCAAGCCCGTTGGGCCACTCAAGCGAAAAAGATGCTCTGCGTCTTGAATGTTCAAGAGCACCAAAGATGCATCGAACTCGTAATGGCCCGAATGAAAGAGTCCCAACACGCGCAACTGCTTCATCCTGGGCAAAACGCCAGCGGGTGTCAATTCGCCACTTGGCGCCACGAGCACCAAAGCGTCACCTTCAGCAACACCCATGGCCTGCGCCATCTCGTCGCCCAAAATCACGCCATATCGACCGGGTTGCAAAGCGTCTTTCAAGCTCTGCGGCAGCTGGGTTGCAAATTCGGCCACGCCACCTTCAAGGCTTGGATCAATGCCCCGCACCAAAGAGCCCCGCATCAAATCACCTTTGACCAAGAGCGCTTGTTCGGCGACATAAGGGGCGTAGGCCAAGACGCCAGGGTTACCTAGCGTTTTCTGGCCCAAGGCCTGCCAATCCAAAAGCTCTCCACCTGTGCTTGGAACCACCTCCACGTGGGAGACCACGGCCAGCATTCGGTCTCTCACTTCCTTTTGAAAACCATTCATCACGCTCAACACAATGATCAATGCGGCGACACCCAAAGCAATCCCCAACATCGACACGGCCGAGATGAAGGAGATGAAATGGTTTTTTCGGGAGTCTTTTTTGGCCCGTGTGTAGCGCCATCCCAATTTAAATTCAAAGGGAATTGAGGGTTTTTCAAAAATGATCATGGCCTGTATTGTGGCATCGTACACAATGAGGGTCTAGAGCCCGCTAGATTTTTTAATCTGTTCACATCCATCAGACCCCCTTCACCCTCCAACACCGCATGCAAACCTTGATCGTTGACGCAGCTTTGATCCCTCAAGAGGTGTCTCATTTTGGAGGAGTTGAACCTTCGAGTCTGACCCAAACCCTCAACGCATTGAAAGCACCCCATCTCAAAGCTTGGATCTCAGGAGCCCAAGAAATCCAAGGCTCAACTTTGGGCGAGGAGAGCTTGAACACCCCCCTTGAGGAGGGGATCAGACAGTGCCTTGTTGAACCAGTACAAAAAAACCAACTGGGCAATGGCCTGACTGGGCAAGCACATGCACTGGCCCTTCGCTGCTTGCCTAAGGAGGCTAGCGCGACACCCCCTGGTCTGGGTTGGGCACTCATGAGCCTATGCCATTGGCACGTGAACTCGGGACAAGTGTTCATGTTGGGCTGCGAGCCTTTGGACGAACAAAGGAGCGACACCCTCCAATCCGATCTCGTGCCATTTTTTGCTCAGGTGGGCATTTCACTCTTCAAACACAAGCCTGGCGTTTGGCTCGCCAAATCTGAACTCTTTCACGAACTCCCAACGACCAGCCTTGCCCGGGCAATGGGCCAAGAAGTGCAGCCTTGGCTGGTGGGCAACACTTTGGCCTTTCCCAAGGAACGCATGCCTCAGAGTCAGGCTCTTAAAAGACTTCAAAGTGAGGTGCAAATGCTTTTGTACAACCACCCCATCAATGAGAAAAAAATCTCCCCCCTCAACTCCATTTGGTTCAGCGACACAGGCACCTCGTGCTTGCAGACCCAACACATTCAATGGCTTGAGAGCCTGTTGCCTAACACCCGCCTTGAGACCTTCAGTCCAAGCCAGATATGGGTGAGTGAACACCTTCGCTTCTCATACAGACAAGGGGATTGGAGGGCATGGGCAAGCACACTTGAGAGCCTAGATGCACAACTCTTTGGCGAGATGAACTCTCCGCTTTTTGATCGATTGATCTTTTGTGGTTCACAAAGCACCAGGGTCTGGGTCAAGCGCCCCCAAAAAGGCTTGGCGAGTTTCTGGTCTTCACTCAAAGAAAGTGTCTTTTCTCGTTCTTCTTTTTCATCGGTTTTTCATGAAAATTAAAGCCCGCTCACACACCCCACAACTGTCGCAAGCCCTGCAAAGTCAAGGCTTCTCGCCTTTGATGAGCAGATTGTTCGCAAACAGGAACGTTCTTGACTCAAGCGAGCTTGACATGTCTTTGGGTAAATTGATTGCACCCCAAGAGATGTTGGGGTGCGTTGAAGCGGGTATGCATTTGGCACAAGCCATTGAGTCTCAAAGCGGCATTTGTATCGTTGCCGATTACGATTGCGATGGCGCCACTGCGTGTGCCGTGGCTCTCTTGGGCCTAGAGATGATGGGCGCCCAAAACACTCAATTCATCGTGCCCGATCGCATGCTCGATGGGTATGGATTGACGCCTAACCTGGCGCGCAAGGTTCAAGCCACAGGAGCCCATTGGCTCCTCACGGTTGACAATGGAATCGCAAGCGTAGAGGGTGTGCAAGTGGCCAAAGATTTGGGCCTGCAAGTGATCATCACCGATCACCACTTGCCAGCAAGCGTCACCCCAAGTGCCGATGTGATCGTCAACCCCAATCAAAAGGGTTGCAGCTTTCCCAGTAAAAATTTAGCTGGTGTGGGCGTGATGTTCTACGTTCTTTTGGCGACACGCGCACAACTGAGGGAGAGGAAATTTTTCAACGCACAAAGGCCTGAGCCCAAGCTCGATGGTTTACTGCCTTTGGTGGCTTTGGGCACCGTGGCCGATGTGGTGAGCCTGGACGCCAACAACCGCAGGTTGGTGCACCAAGGACTTGAACGCATCAAAAGAGGCCAACTCACCCCAGGGCTTGCATCCTTGATTGAAATCGCAGGAAAAGACCACAGGTTATTGAGCGCCCAAGATTTGGGCTTTGCATTGGCGCCCCGCATCAATGCGGCTGGCAGGCTCTCAGACATGACGCTTGGCATTGAATGTTTGAGAAGCACCGACTCCACCAAAGCGCGGGTTTTGGCCGAGCAGCTCAACGAAATCAACCAGTCCAGAAAAGACATCGAATCAGAGATGACCGAGCAAGCCCTCGAATTGGCCCAATCCTTGATCGATGACCCAGATCATTTACCCAGTGCACTTTGCCTCTTTGACCCCGATTTCCACGAAGGTGTGGTGGGCATTGTGGCCTCTCGCATGAAAGAGCTCTACCACCGACCAACTTTTGTATTTGCCATGAGCCAAGCCCCAGGCAAGGAGCATCTCTTGAAAGGTTCTGGTCGATCCATTTCAGGCTTTCATTTGAGAGATGCTCTTGATGTGATGAGCAAACGCTACCCGCAACTCATCACCCAATTTGGGGGTCACGCCATGGCTGCTGGTTGCACCATTGAAGAGGATCATTTGCCCCTCTTTGAAGAAGCCTTTCAAGAGGTGGCCCTCTCCCTGCTCTCGAGCGAAATGCTCACCCAAGAGTTGCTCACCGATGGTCCACTGCATGCACATGGATTGAGCCTGGATGTGGCCCACGAACTCAAGTCCCATGTTTGGGGTCAAGGATTTGCACACCCTTTGTTTGTCAACGAATTTGAAGTTTTGGAGCAAAGGGTGGTGGGAGAAAAGCACCTATCGGTCAAATTGAAATTTCAC
>CAIPII010000131.1 GCA_903865035.1 uncultured Burkholderiales bacterium
ATTTGGCACAAGCGGTTCAAGAACTTTTATAAGATACAGTGTTCGATTTCGATCTAACTGCATCGCTGGTTGCTAAAACTCGATTTTTTTCATGAATTGGAGTGAATGGTGAAAATTGCATACTTGTGTGTCTTCATTGCTGGTTTGTTGCCTCTTTTGGCTGTGAGCGTGGCCAAATGGAAGTTCCCCAATTACGACAACAACAATCCCAGGCAATGGGAGTCTAAGCTCTCGGGCCACCGTGCGCGGGCCAATGCAGCGCAGATGAACTCATTTGAGGCTTTTCCCTTCTTTGCAGCTGCTGTGATTTTGGCCATGCTCGCTGGCGTGGACGCACAAACTTTGGACGCTTTGAGTGTGGTTTTTGTCTTGGCACGCATTGCCTACATCGTTTGTTACATCAAAGACTGGGCCACTTCAAGGTCACTGTGTTGGACGGTGGGTTATGGGTGCGTTGTCGCGATCTTTGTTTTGGGCTTGAACACCTGATTTGTGTCAGTGCCGAGCTTGCTTTGAAGATCTTTTGCCCTCCCCTGGATGCTTAACTTTACAAAGTTGAAACCGTCTCTTTAAACGACTTTTCACAACTTCTTTTAAATTTTGTGTCGATCGGTATAGGATCGTGTCATCCAAGGTTGATCTAGAAACGTTGTAACAACAAGAGCAATCGATGGCATCGCAAGTGCAGCAAATTTGTTCACTTGTATGAATGGTTTAAGCGTCAGCTCCAACGAAATTGGGAGGCATCATGAAAAAAACAATCACATTCACTTTGGCTTTGGTCTTGGCTTTGAGCACCTTGGGCGTACAAGCCCATCCCGGTGGTGGACATTGGGGAGGAGGTGGCGGTCACTGGGGCGCAGGTTGGGGCAGGGGTGCTTATGTCGCTCCCCTCTTGGCTGCTGGGGTGGTGGGTGCATCCATTTACGCCGCCAGCAACCCCTACTATTACGCACCAAGTTATGTGACGCCTGGGGTTGTGGTGGCTCCACTTGCTCAGCCCGTCTACACCAACCCCCAAGCTCCCGTGGCTTACTACTGCGCCTCATACCAGCAGTACTATCCTCAGGTTCAGACCTGTCCAGTACCCTGGCAAATGGTTCAGTGAAGCACCAAGCGCTCTTGCAAACCCAAAAAAGCAGCCCTAAATTGATTCAGGGTTGCTTTTTTTTCGTCACCCGCTTTTTCAATTGCAAGATGTGAGTTCAGTTCGCCTGATTTTTTGGTTTATAGTCTTCTTTGAGTCTGATCAAATTCATGGGTCAATGTTTCTCAAAAGACCCCTGTTGCCAACATACACCGATTTAATCACCCAATGAAGATTTTAATTTGGCCGTTGCCAGCACTTTTGGCTTGGAGCCTGTCTTGGGGTCTTTTCTCAATCTTGAATTCATTGCAGCTCGATGATGCGTGGTGCTTGGTTGGCGCGACCCTTTTGAGTCTGCTTTTATCTGCATTGGGCACGACCCTTTGGCGACGTTGCTTGATTGTGTTGGGTTTTCCACTCTCTCAGTTGTTGGTGAACTCCTCTGCTTTGTCCATGCCCCCTGTGGCGTGGCTGTGTTTATTGGTTTTGATCGCTCTGGTGTATCCGCTCAATGCTTGGAGCGATGCTCCCCTTTTCCCGACTCCCTCTAAAGCCCTCATTGAGATGCCTGTTCACATTCAATTGCCAGCAGCGGCCCGCATCTTGGATGCTGGCTGTGGTTTGGGGGACGGCTTGAAGGCTTTGAGAAAGGCCTACCCACAAGCGCAGTTCTTCGGCTTGGAGATGAGTTGGCTGTTGCGTGTTTTTTGCGCCCTCAGATGCCCTTGGGCCAAAATCAGACAGGGCAATATTTGGTTGGCCGATTGGAGCAGCTACGATGTGGTCTATATGTTTCAAAGGCCCGAGAGCATGCCCAAAGCCATGGAAAAAGCAAAAGCCGAGTTGCGTCCAGGCTCTTGGTTGGTGAGTCTTGAGTTTGAAGCTAGAGACTTGGTGGCCAATGCGAAAAGCGTTGGATCAGATGCCAGGCCTGTGTGGATGTACAAGGCGCCCTTCACCATGAGAGCCGTTAAAGAACGGGTCTAGGGCTCGGTTAAATTTAAGGTTTGGCGTGAGCTTTAAGCGATGGCTGTGGAGGCAGATTTTTACTTGCGTACCACTTTGGCCTGCTCGTCGATGAAGGGTTTGACCCCAATCAGGGGGTAAATTTCGTTGGGGTAAATGGCATGGCCTTGACTCAAGACGAGCGTGATTCGCCTCAAGTCTTCGATGGATTGTGTGGGTTGGCCTTTGACCAAAATGAGCTCGGCCCTTTTGCCCTCCTCAATGGAGCCAAGCTCTGAGAGTGCGCCTAAACGCTTGGCCGCATCGAAAGTGGCCACTTTGATGGCTTGAGCGGGGGTGAGGCCTGCCTTCACATAAAGGGCCAGCTCGCTGTGCAGTCCAAAGCCTGCGAAGGTGTCAGTGCCTGCAACGATTGGGATGCCTTCTCGGTGCAAAAGCCCCGTGAATTCAACCATTTTTTCGTAAGATTTGCGATACCTTTGAGCGGTCTCTTCGTTGGGAATTTGCATGGTACCCACTTTGAATTCACGCTGCGTGTCGGGGGGCAAATGGTCCATGATGGAGACAAAGGGGGCAGACCATTCACCGTCTCGCTGCTTTAAAAAATCAAAGCCTGCGAGGGTGGGGTCCACGGTCACGTGCTTGTCCTTGAGCAGCTGGATGAGGCGTTGAATGGGCGGTGAATTCAAGTCCAGATCGGCAAATTTTTCTGCAGGCAAGTAAAAGCGATCCAAGGTCCTGGAGTCGGTCTTGTCATTGGAGACCAAGTGCAGCAAGAGTTGGTTGATGTGATTGATTTCATCAAACCCTGCTTCGATGGCTTCCTCTGAGCTCATGAAAGCGGGGACGTGACCTCCAACGGTCATGCCTTTGCTGTGGCTGTAGTCCACGATGTCTTTGACAATGGCTTTGGGAAAGCTGCTGTAGATTTTGATGTGTGGATAGCCCAAATTGAAGTAGTAGTCGACCGCTTTTTGCGCCTCCTGCAGGTTTTCAATCATGATGCCATCCGAGTTGGCGTACTCACTTTTGCCTTCAATGAGTCCAGAGGCCACAATGTTGGGCGACAGCAGTGTCCCGTCTTTGACTCGGCGCATGAGTTGCTGGACTTCCTCGTTCACATTTCCCATGTCTCTGATGGTGGTGACTCCATTGGCCATGTTGTAGCTGGCTGACCAGCTGTTGATGTGAGCGTGCATGTCAACCAATGCAGGCAAGAGGATTTGCCCCTTGGCGTCAACCTCAGACTCGGCATTGATGGGTTCGGTGCTGGCGTCTGAAATTTTGAGAATCCTGCCGTCTTTGATGTAAATATTTTTGGGCTCAGTGAGTTGTCCCAATTCGCTGATGAAAATGCGCGCATGTTTGACCACAAGCATGCCCTCAATGGGGTGGCGAGTTTGCTTGGCCCGCTTGGCCAACATTTGATCAATCACTGAGCTTTGGCGTTCTTTGAGCGTCTTCAAAGACGCTCTCCAAGGCTCCAAGAAGACGCTATAGCCGGGACTTGTGAATGCGAAAAAACGCGGCGAGGCTCCTGTGGTGGCCCAAAAGAAGTCGGGCTTGAGCCCCAAGCCGCTCAACATCAGAAGTTGAACCTTCAACTTCTCTTGACCCCGTGTGAGTGTCAATTCATCAAGCTTGTCTTGCCTGAGCTCGCCAGAGGGAAAGAGCCTCAAAACCTTGGAGGGACTTTGATTGAGTGCAGTGATCATCAATGAATTCACAGCATAGGTGGAGTTCATGGGCACATAAAAGGGATAACCTTGCACCTTGGCTTGGCCCTCTTCGGAGCTGGATTTCCATCTCGCATGGTGTGCGTTTTGAACAAATGTCTCCTCAATCTTGCCGCCCATCTCTGAGGTTCCTGAGACGCGGTAAGTTTTCATGCTTGAGCTCGGCGTCAATGTGATCACCTCGTGGGTATTGGCGCCGCGCCCATTCTCCACGCACTCATAGTCCACCTCAATTCGCTTTTGAGAGCGGTGGTTCAAGACCAAATGGCCGCACACGGTGCCATTTTCCAAGAGCACTGTGAAGTCCTCTTTGTCATGCGAGGAGGCGTTGGCGTTGAGGGTGAGTGCAATCGCGATCGCAAGGATCATGAATGAGTGAGCAAGTGGCCTCATGGAAAAAGTACTTTCAAGCAATGAACAAAAGAAGAGGCGAATGAGAGATTCACTCAAACCCCTTATTTTAGTTGCTTTGATCAGCTTCAATTGACAGCCCTCCCGAGAGGGCTACTTAGAAGTGAGACTTGATTGGGTTTGACTTCAACGCTCGGCTCAAACCGGAGCAGCTTGATGGGTTGAGCTGCCCATAACGGAGCTGCAAAGGGCGTGTGTTTGCAGACTCAAGCGCCCACTTCACTCAGGTCTTTGAGAGACTTGTGTCCATCTCGCTCAGCGTGTCGTTCAAAGGCGCTGAACGTTTCGATTTCCACTTTGGCGCCTTTTCTGGATCCGTACACATGCTGCTTGAGCCACAAGAGTTCGTCGTTTAACTTCTCGCTGGAGGCGACCACCTTGCTCCAGCACTTGATGTCGGGTGACCAGCGGTAAGCGCGTTGTTTTAAGATGTCTTTGGTCTCAAAGGGTGAGCCCAGTGCGTAAACTTTGAATTGATCCGAATGAGCAGATTCAAAAAGGGTTTGTATGGCGGTTTGTTGGCTTGAAGGCAGGACCATTTTCAAGACTTCCAGCAACGCCCAGCAATCGATTTCTGCACGGTGTGCTTCATAAAATATACCTTGCACCATGGCCAGGTACTCCAGTTTTGCAGAACCAATGCCGTTTTGACGCCAATCGATGTCTTTGATGCTACAGGCCCATCTCTTGGCGCTGAAGTGGGGCCAGCGGTTTTCCACAAAGGGCCGATCAAAGGCAGCGTTGTGCGCAATGACCAAGTCCACGTCTTCAAGCATCGCATTCACGCGTTGGTCGTCCATGCGTTTGCCTTTGACCATTTCATCGGTGATGTGATGAACGGCGATGGTCTCAGGCGGAATGGGAAAGCCAGGATCCTCCAATTCATCAAAGACGTCAATCACATTCAAGACTTGCCCTGACGCGCTGTCGTATTCGAACTTGATCATGCCCAACTCAATCACCTTGTCCGATAAATTGTTCATTCCCGTCGTCTCTGTATCGAGCACGAGGCCTCTTAAAATTTTGGACTCCTTTTGCGCTGCTGCAACCACTGAGGCCTTGGGGCTCAATGTGGGCGTTAGTTGTTTGAGAACTTTAAAGCCAGGATGGGCGCTCAGCTGCTCAGCCACTAGGGGCCAAATGGCTGAGTCGGGAGGCAAGCCCGCCAAAGCTTTGAGGTCTTGGGCGAGACGTTCTTCATCCAAGGAGAGTGAGGTGGAGGCGGGGTTGGGGATCATGGTCATGTTCAGGCTTGGATCAAAACTCCAAGTGTATTTGCGAAAACCTGCAATTGGGAAATGAAAAACAAAGGATTCAACCCTCTTTGACTCAAGGCGCTGGACTTGCCAATGAGGCTTGCGTGACCCATTTGGTCAGTGCGAGTCCCAACACTGCAAACGAGACGCCACAAAACAAAAGCACCCAAGGGGAGCCCACCCAAGCACTCAATTGGGCACAAAAGATCACCCCCAAAGATTGACCGCCAAAAAGCAATGCCGCAAAAAGCGCCATGCACGTGCCTCTCAAAGGCGGATAGAGTTGAGTGGCCAAAACCTGAAGGGTGTTGTGGAGCATGAAAAATCCAAAGCCTGCCAAGATGAAGGCCGGGATGTCAAATCCCCAGTGGGGTGCAAAACCAATGCATGCATATGCCAAAGCAAAAATGGTTGCTCCCAATTTGATCATTTGACCTTCGCTCAAGCGCTGGATGAAGCCCTTGGCGAACTTCATGTAGATCACCCCACCCAAGCCAAACAAAGCCACCAATGAACCTGCCCAAGAGACCAAGATCCCTTGCTGATCGTGCAAGTGAGTGGCTGAGATGGCAATGGCCCCAAAGGCGATCGCGCCCTCAAGTAAAACGCAACTGAGCAGCCTTCGCGCCTTTTGGAGTTGAAGCACCTTCCAAGCGTTGTTGAAGAAATTGCTTGAGGCGTTGGGGTCCACTCCTTGGCCATCACCATGTTCGAGTTTTTTCACCCTTGCATTGGGGTTTGCCCAAAGAACACCACCCACCAACAAAAACACAATGGCCACCAATGCAAAAGCCCACCTCCAGCCCAAGGTGTCGGTGAGAAGTCCACCAAAGAGTTGGCCGGCCACAATGCCCATGGTCGAGCCCAACCCAACTCGTGCCAAAGTGGCTTGTCGAATGGCATACGGAACCGTGTCTCCCACCCATGCCAATCCAAGCGGAATGATGGCTGCTGTGCAAGTTGCGGTGAGCACTCGGCATGCAATCAACAAGGGGAGCGTGGGCGCCAAAGCGCATCCGAAGCACCCAAGGCTGCAGCCCAAAGTGGCCATGGACAAAATGCGGTACTTGCCGTAGCGATCTCCCAGTGGTCCAAACACAATTTGCATCAGTCCGTATGTGACCGCGAAATAGGAGATGACATGGGCAGCAAAAGCCCTCTCCACCCCAAAATCAAGCGCCAGTTGAGGCAGCATGGGGTCGCACAAGCGCTGGATGGTCATGCTCGCGAAAGTTGCAAAAGACAGGTGCAAAATCGCCTGCAAGGTGCTTTTGTCAATGAGGGCAGGGGTGTCGTTCATGGGGTGTGTTCAGGCTCAAGTCCTTGGGGTCGCATAAGCCCTACGGGTTTAGGGAAATTTAGTAATTGCTCTCTAAAGTGGTGTCAGATTGATCGATTGCACTTGTTTTAAAAGACTTGAGCCCTATACTTTAACCATACTGCATCGCGCTTGGGGGTCATTGAACTCGTTTGCCGGTCCATTATCCCTTTAACTTGAATTGACGGAGAAAACACATGAGCCTTACCCCTGAGCAAATCATGGCCGCTAATAAATCCAATTTGGAGACATTGGTTGGTTTGACCACAAAAGCGTTTGCTGGCGTGGAGCAATTGATTGAATTGAACATGGCTGCTGCCAAGTCAGCATTGTCTGACACCCACGAGAGCACCACCTCAGCCTTGAGTGCAAAAGATGCGCAAGATCTGCTCGCGCTTCAAGCCCAGATGTTTCAGCCCTTGGCTGAAAAAGCGGTGACCTATAACCGCCACTTGTATGACATCGCCACAGGCTCCTCGCACGAGTTGGGCTCTGTCTTCGAGGCTCAAATGGCCAAGGGACAAAAGATGTACCAAGAGTTCTTTGACAACATGGCCAAAAACGCACCTGCTGGTAGCGAAGGTGCTGTGGCAGCCTTCAAAACTGCTGTCTCTGCTGGGACCAGTGCTCTAGAGTCTGTGCAAAAAGCGGTCAAACAAGCCACTGACATGGCCGATCAAAACGTCAAAACCATGGCCGCTTCGGCTTTGAACACTGCGAAAACAACGACCAAAAAGCGTTGATTTTGAGCGCTTGAATCCAAGCGCTTGAAGGAAAAACTCAAGGGCGTTGGGCCATTTGGCTCAACGCCCTTGCTGTTTGTTCGATGAGTTGTGGGCCTTTGTAGATCAGACCACTGTAGATTTGGACCAAATTTGCACCGTGTTTGATTTTTTCACACGCATCATGGGCACTCATCACACCACCCACGCCAATCAGTGGAAAGTGCTCGCCCAGGCCCGCTCGCAATTGCGACAAGATGGCGTTGCTTTTCTCAAAAACTGGAGCGCCAGAGAGTCCGCCCGCTTCATCTGAATGCGCTAGCCCCTTCACAGCCTCTCGATCCAAGGTGGTGTTTGTGGCAATCACTCCCCAAAGTCCTTGTTGAGCAGACGCATCAACAGGCGCGTGGCGCTTTAAGGTTTGAACAAACACATCGACTTGTTCAGGCAGCAAATCGGGGGCAATTTTGATGAACATCGGTACTTTTTTGCTAGCGTGAACGCTCTCAAGTTGTGCTCGCTTGGTGCTTAAACCTTCGAGCAACTCCTCGAGCGCGTCATCGGTTTGAAGAGCCCTCAGATTTTTGGTGTTTGGGCTGGAGATGTTGATGGTCACGTAGTCGGCATAAGGGTAGACGCCTTCAAGACCTTTGAGGTAATCATCCAAAGCATTTTCAATCGGGGTCGTCGCATTTTTTCCAATGTTCAAACCCAGCACCATGGTAGAGGCGCGGGATTGGTGTTGGATCACGTTGTGGATGAAACTCTCCAAGCCTTTGTTGTTAAAGCCCAAGCGATTGATCAAAGCATCCTTTTGAGGAATTCGCCAAATTCTAGGCTTGGGGTTTCCGCTTTGACCCAAGGGGGTCACAGTACCCACTTCGATGAAGCCAAAGCCCATTTTGGAGAAGGCTTTGATGCATCGCGCATTTTTATCCAAGCCCGCTGCCAAGCCAATGCGATTGGGAAAATCCAGACCACACAATCGCACTGGATCTGAGACGGCCTCCTGGCTGTAGAGCACGCTCAAAGGGGTGTTTTGAGTTTTCTCTAAAAACGACAAGGTCCAGTCGTGGATGCGTTCGGCATCAAAGGAAAAAAATAAGGGACGAATGAGAGCATAAGGGATTGGCATTCGTTAAACTACTTTCTTTTGAACGGTTGGGCTTTTTGATGGGCTCGGCTCCCAAAGGAGATTATCGCGTGAGTTCACCATTAACCCAAGATCAATTGAAGGCCCTGGTTGGGCAAGCTGCGCTGAGCCATGTTCGGGCAGGCACCTGGGTGGGTGTTGGCACGGGCTCAACGGTCAACCATTTCATCGATGCACTGGCTGCCTCAGGTGTGTCCATCTTGGGTGCTGTGTCTAGCTCTGAGGCATCGACCCAAAGACTCTTGGGCCATGGAATCGTGGTGAGTGAATTAAAGGGTGGACAGACTTTGGATGTGTACGTCGATGGTGCAGATGAGATCGACCCCAGGGGCAACATGATCAAAGGGGGGGGAGCCGCGCTCACGAGAGAGAAAATCGTCGCCTCTCAAGCTCAGAGGTTTGTGTGCATTGTCGATGAGAGCAAGTGGGTTGAGGTGTTGGGCCACTTTCCCTTGCCTTTGGAGGTGATTCCCATGGCTGCCGAGGTTCTCATTGAGCGTTTCAAAACGAAGGGTGCACAGGCCCGACTGCGAATGAAGGGTGAGACCCCCTTGGTCACCGACAATGGGCAGCATATTTTGGATGTTTGGGGCTTGAAGATCAGTGAGCCCTTGGCCTTCGAAGATGAGGTCAGTCAATGGCCAGGCGTGATCACTGTGGGCGTTTTTGCTCACCAAAGGGCCAACGTCTGCCTCATGGGGACCTCACAAGGTGTCAAAACCTTTGAGTTCTAGAGCAGTGTAAAAGCCCTTGGTTCAATTGAGCCCTTGATGTCTGAGCAGCGCATCGATCGAGGGTTCGCGGCCTCTGAAGGCGACAAAGGAAGTCATGGCGCTTCTTGATCCGCCCACCTCTAGGATGTTTTTTCTGTAGCTCTCTCCCATGGCCGCACTGAAAGTCCCCTCGTTGGAGAGTTGTTCCTCAATGGCAGCGTAAGCGTCCGCACTCAAGACTTCAGCCCATTTGTAGCTGTAGTAACCCGCTGCATAACCGCCTGCAAAAATGTGACTGAAGCTGTGAGCAGGTCTACAAAAGTCCGGTACAGCGACAACGCTCACCTGTTCTCGCACTTGCTTTAAAACCACCGCCACATCCTCCACTGATGGGGTTTGAGCGTGGATCATCCAGTCAAAGAGCGAGAACTCAATTTGCCTGAGCATTTGCAGGCCACTTTGAAAGTTCTTGGCTTGCAGCATTTTGTCAAACAAGGCTTTGGGCATGGGTTCGCCGCTTTGGTGGTGAGCGGTCATGTTTTGAACGACAGACCACTGCCAACAAAAATTCTCCATGAATTGACTGGGCAATTCAACGGCATCCCACTCCACGCCGTTGATGCCAGAGACATCAAGCTCATTGACTTGGGTCATGAGATGGTGCAATCCATGTCCAAATTCATGAAAGAGGGTGATCACATCATCATGCGTCAAGAGGGCTTGTGCGCCCTCTGTGCCTTTGGCAAAGTTACAAACCAAATAAGCGACGGGCGTTTGGAGGGTGTGGGTGTCGGGTCTTAACCAACGCCCGCGAACATCGTCCATCCAAGCTCCAGCACGCTTTGAATTCCTGGCAAACGGGTCCAAGTAAAACTGTCCAATGAGTTGGCCTTGCCTCTCAAGTCGGTAGAACTCCACATCGGGGTGCCATGTGGGTGCATGCTCCTTTTGGATGCTCACCTCAAATAGGGTTTGAACAATTTGAAAGAGTCCTTCTAGCACTCGTGGGTAGGGGAAATAGGCTTTGACCTCTGTTTCGCTGAAAGCGTATTTGCTCTCTTTGAGTCTCTCGCCAATGAAGGTCCAGTCCCAGGCTTGGGGATTTTCGATGCCCAAGCGCTTGGCGTGTTGTCTCATGTCCTCCAAATCCTGCAATGCAAAAGGCTTGGCTTTCATAGCCAACTGCAACAAAAAGTCACTTACCTCATCTTGAGAGTTGGCCATTTTGCTGGCCAAGGAGAGTTGAGCGAAGTTTTCAAATCCAAGCAGTTGGGCTTCTTCAAGCCTTAAGCGCAATATCTCATGGAGCACTTGAGTGTTGTCAAATTTCAAAAATTCGCTGGCACTTTGATCGCAAGCCCTGGTTTGATAAGCGGTGTAGAGTTTTTCACGCAGTGCGCGGTTTTTTGCAAACTGCATGATGGGCAAATAGACCGGCATCTTGAGTGTCAAGCGGTAGCCGCTCTCACCGTTTGCCCGAGCCGCCTCAAGACAAGCTTGAATGACCTCGGGGGGAATGCCTTCGAGTTCCTCTAGGCTTGCGTTGTAGCTCCAAGCGTCGGTTGCATCAAGGACGTTTTCGCTGAATTTTTGGCTCAACTCGGCCATTTTTTCTTGAAGCTGTGCGAATCTCTCCTTTTCTTTGCCTTGGAGTTGAGCTCCTCCGAGCACAAAATTGCGAAGCGCATTCTCAAGCGCTTTGGCTTGTTCGGCATTGAGATCTTTGGGATTTAAGGATTGAAAGCGTTCAAACAGCGCTGTGCTTGAGCCCAGTTGCGTCCAAAACTCGGTGACCAAGGGAAGGGCTTCGTTGTAGGCGGCACGCAATGCAGGGCTATCGAGGACTGAATTCAGGTGTGAGACCATGCCCCAAGAGCGAGTGAGTTTTTCAACAGGCACGTCCAGCTTGAGAGAAATGGCCTCCCAATTGAGCGGGGAGCTTGACTCTTCGATCTCATGCAAAGCGTCCTTGGCTTGTTTCAAGAGCAGTGGAATGCTTTGGGCGATTTGATCAACTTCAAAGCAGTCAAATCTGGGCAGGCCAGAAAAATCAAGCAAAGCATTGTGATTTTGTGATTGATGATTCTGAGCTGGCGCAGTTGGGTGGTTCATGTTGTAAAAGAGTGAGTGTTAAGCGGTGTTGCTCAGGCGTGCATCGCAGTGCATGCTTCAAGGGTATTGGCCAAAAGCATGGTGATGGTCATGGGTCCCACCCCACCAGGGACTGGGGTGATGAAGGACGCCACCTCTCCCACGCCCGCGGTGTCGACGTCCCCACAGAGTTTGCCGTGTTCATCCCGGTTCATGCCCACATCGATGACAACGGCGTTGGGCTTGACCATGTCTTGGGTGATGAGTTTTGCAACTCCAACGGCAGCCACCAAAACGTCCGCCATCAAAGTCATTTCTTTCAAATTGGGGGTTGCGCTGTGACAAATGGTGACGGTTGCATTTTTTTGCAGCAGCATGAGTGCCATGGGCTTGCCCACGATGTTTGAGCGACCAACCACCACGGCATGCTTGCCTTTGAGATCGAAGCCGATGTGCTCCAGCATTTTCATGCAGCCGTAGGGTGTACATGGCCAAAAACCGCGAGAACCCGTCATCAAAGCCCCAGCGGAGCTGATGTGAAAACCGTCTACATCTTTAAGAGGTGAAATCCGCTCGATCACCTCTTGTGCATTGATGTGAGCAGGAAGAGGGAGCTGAACCAAAATGCCGTGAATACTGGGGTCTTGGTTGAGCTCATCGATTCGTTTGAACAAAGCCTCACTGGTGAGCGAGCTTGGGTGTTGGTCAAGCACCGAGTGAATGCCCACTTGGGCACAGGCTTTGACCTTGTTGCGCACATAAACTTGGCTTGCAGGATTCTCACCCACCAAAATCACAGCCAGACCTGGCGTGATTCCTTTGGCTTTCAATGCCAGTGTTTCTTGGGTCAAGCTCTCGCGAATGGTATTGGAGAGGGCTACACCGTCAATGATTTGAGCGTTCATCGTTGTCCAGAATGGTTGAGCATTGGCACGCGTGAAGTTGATAAAACCTCACCCTGAGGACCTTTGCAAGGGTTGGAGCGAAAGAGGTGTATTTTCTCACGCTTTAAATGGGCTGAGAGCGAGCGTGTTTATGCCAAACAAACCCAAAGGCGTGTTCGAGAGATTTCACTCGAGAGTGGCTCTTCAAGCGCCCTCTCTTCTGAGGTGAAGGAGAAAGGGTCGGGTGCAGCTGCTGTGATTGAGGAGGAGGCCTCAGGGGAGAGGGGGTTGTGCCGCCAAGGGGGCGGCACAACCTAGGTTCAGGCTTTGATCAAGCTTTGTTGGCGTTGGGGCCCAGGGCAATTTTGAGCAAGTCGGCAACGGTGTTGGCGTTGAGTTTTTCCATGATGTTGGCTCTGTGGGCTTCAACCGTTTTGATGCTGATGCCTAAGTCATCGGCAATTTGTTTGTTCAAGCGACCGGCCACAATGCGCTCGAGCACTTGTGCCTCACGTGAGGTGAGCTTGGACATCAAGGCGTCGCGAGAGGCAGCTTGCTGGTGCCCCGCGAATTGAGCTTTGGCTTTTTCGAGCATTTGCTCGACCAAGGGGAGCAGTTCCTCTTCCTTGAAGGGTTTTTGGATGAAGTCCATCGCTCCCTTTTTCATGGTGTCCACAGCCATGGGCACATCTCCGTGGCCTGTGATGAAGACGATGGGCAGGGGGGAGTTTTTCTCAATGAGTTTTTCTTGCAACTCCAAGCCGCTCATGCCGCCCATGCGAATGTCAACGATCAAGCAGGCGACCTCTTTGGGGTCGTAGCGGCTTAGAAAGTTTTCAGCCGAGTCAAAGCAACGCACCCGGTAGTCTTTGCCCTCCAAGAGCCATTGCAAGGAGTCGCGAACGCCCTCATCGTCATCAACCACATAGACGTTGCCTTTTTTGGGGATCAAGCTCATGAATTGCCTCAACCTAATAAGTGAATGGAATGTAAGTTTTCGTTAGTGTAAACGTTTCTGGCGTTTCTCAATGGGTTGCCTCTTGAGCAAAGGAAGGGAGCCAAAATGAAAAACAGCAGCCCTTGACCTGGTCTTGATTGTAGAGGTTGGTGGCCAGCATTCTGCCTTGGTGTGACTCAACGATGCTTCTGCACAAGTTCAGTCCTATGCCCATGCCTTCGGTCTTGGTTGAAAAGAAAGCCTCAAAGAGCCTCTCCAAGACCTCTGGGGCCAGTCCTTTGCCGCTGTCGGTGACGGTAAATTCAACCGTTTTTTGTCCATCGATGATCTTTGGCAATACTTTGAGCTCAACGTGTCGATCGGGCAATGCCCGGTTGGCGTTGTCGATGGATTCGGCAGCATTTTTAAGCAAATTGACTAAAACTTGTTCTATCAAGATGGGGTCCAGCATGACGGGGGGCAAGTGTGTGGAGATGTAGTGTGTGAGCTTGACTTGGCGGCGTTTGAGCTCAATATCAGCCAATTCGACGGCTTCCATGACAATGGTGCTGATGTTGGCCAAGCTGCGGTTGGGCTCGCTGCGTTTGACAAAGCTGCGGATGCGTTGAATGATTTGGCCTGCTCGGTGAGCTTGGTGGGCTGTTTTTTCCAGAGCTTGGATGAGCTCGGATTCAACGATTTGTTGAGATTTGATGCGCGAGACCATGCCAGTGCAATAGTTGCTGATGGCGGTCAGGGGTTGATTGAGCTCGTGCGCGACACTGGAGGCCATTTCCCCCATCGTGATGAGTCGGCTGACCGATTGAGCCCTCTCGGCTTGCATGGCCGATTGCTCCTCGGCTTGCCTTCTAGGGGTGATATCGGTGGCAATGATCATTTGAGCCAATCGGCCATCCACCCAGTTCAAGTAACGCGAGCGCACTTCAAGCCATTTGCCCAAGCCTGTGATGAAAATTTCAGCGTTCTCGGAGAGCGTGCGCTCAAAGCTGCCACTGGGCAATCCAACCAAGTCATCTGCATCTTGTGGAGAGTTGATGAGTGACTGCATGGACTCAAAGGCCAAGTCAATCATTTGCATGTGACCCTCACTTTGGCTTCCAAACCATTGGCGATAGAGCTTGTTGGTGAATAAAATCTCGGTCGAACCAATTGGCGTCACAGACACGGAAGCATCCAAGGCTTCAAGCACAGTGGTGAATCGCTCATAAGAGGCGGAGAGTTGTTGACGGATGCGGTTGGGCTCGGTGATGTCGGTCATGGAGGTCATCCAACCCGACTGCTCACCGGAGGCGTCAATCAAAGGGGAGACATATAGACGCGCATCAAAGATCGATCCGTTTTTGCGTTTGACTTTGACTTGGAGTCCGCTTTGGCTGGTTCGGCCACTCAATTCTTCGGCCAATTTGGCCGCGAGCATTTCGTGGTCCGATTCCGGCCAGTGTGGAAAGGGTGGGTATTGGCCCACCAATTCACTTTGGCTCCAACCGGTCATTTGACAAAAAGCTGAGTTGACATAGGTGATGCAGCCTTTCATGTCCATGGCCCTCATGCCTGTCAGCATGGAGTTTTCCATGGCGCGTCGAAAATTGGTCTCCGAGAGCAAATCGCGTTGTGCTTGCAGCCTTCTTCTGGTGTGTCGCCACGTTCCAATGAGCATCCAAGCGGTGAGCAAACTCATGAAGCTCACCAACCAAAATAGACCATTGCCAATCACGCCATTGGAGGTGCGGTACACCTGTCCTTTGAGCATCAAGCCATTGCCAACGGGCGCAACCGGGACCATGAACTCGTAGTTGGGGTTGATCCAAGTCGGAAGGTATTTGGAGCTTGGGCGAGTGTGGATGACCTGCCCAGAGAGCAAATGATCTTCGGCGTCGAAAATGGAGACTGCGTTGCGGATCGTGATTTCAGGAGGGACCACAAAACGCATCAAGCCATCAATTTTGTATTCCACCAAAAAGGCGCCATCGAAGTGTCCCTTTTTCATGACGGGAACAAACAAGTCCAAATAAGAATTGTCCACCTCACCTTTGGCGTCTTGGTTGA
The DNA here is from genome assembly GCA_903865035.1 of uncultured Burkholderiales bacterium. GTDB lineage: Bacteria > Pseudomonadota > Gammaproteobacteria > Burkholderiales > Burkholderiaceae_C > Limnohabitans. Next base: position 15,342 of record CAIPII010000131.1, read on the forward strand.
TTTGAACAGGTGCGTAAGCCGATTGGTGCGTTTGCGAAACCCACTCAAAGGTCGATTTCAGCGCAAGGTTGGTGGAGAGATTTTGCTCCACACGAAGACCCGGCATCTCAAGGCCTGAGCCTCCCAAGGAGTGTTTGCTGTGCAGTCTTGAGTCGATCCAAGAAATTGAATTGATCTCTGGATAGTGGGTGAGCATTGAATCGGCTTCAATCACGAAGTCAGATGGGGCGACATCTCCAGCGGAAATGTCCTTGGACAAGCGAGTGACTTGCTCTTGACGCTCCAGCAAGCGCAAGCGCAGTCGTTGTTGTGCGTATTCAATGTCGCGCCTGAGGGTTTCCTCCTCCCTCAGCACCTCCTCAAAGCGCAGGTAAGCGAACGCTGCAGCAATGGTGGAGAAAAAGAAAATGACTGCGATCAATGGGGCCATCAAAGCCAAGCGATCTTGGCGGCTGGGGCTTTGTTTTTTCCACCAACTTGACCACCGAACTGCAATGGCTTTCAAAATGACCCGAAGCGGGGATTTGGGGTTCGCGGTGGTGGTTGGTTTTGGATCTGTCATTGACCTACAGTTTAGAAGAAAAAGGGCATCCGCGTGTTGCACTGCAATCGAGCAAAAGAAAAGAAATTTTAAGCCCTCACTTTTTAAATTTCACAATATGAAAACGGTAAGCACTATTTGAAATCTATCTTTTTTTGTGAGATACTATTAAAAAAAGATTTGCCTAAAAATTTTTACTTTCTCAAAGTTCAACCAGGAGACAAGCATGTCAGCTCAACCCAGCGGCTCGCGTACATTTGCCATCAACGACACCGATTCACAAGAAACCCGTGAGTGGATGGAAGCTTTGACTGCGGTGATTCAGTCAGAAGGTCCAGAGCGTGCCCACTACTTATTAGAGCAGTTGCTCGAGCACGCCAGAGAGAGCAGCATTGACATGCCTTTCTCGGCCAACACGGGTTACGTTAATACCATAGATGTCAGTGAAGAAGAGGTTTGTCCGGGCAACATCGAAATCGAGGAGCGCTTGCGCGCTTACATGCGCTGGAATGCCATGGCCATGGTTGTCAAAGCCAATCGCCATCATCCCGTTGATGGAGGCGATTTGGGTGGGCACATTGGTTCATTTGCCTCTCTTGCTCACATGTTTGGCGCGGGTTTCAATCACTTTTGGCACGCAGAGAGTGAGAACCACGGTGGCGATTTGCTCTACATCCAGGGACACGTTTCCCCTGGCGTTTACGCAAGAGCCTTTTTGGAAGGGCGCTTGAGTGAAGAGCAACTGTTGAATTTCCGCCAAGAGGTCAATGGCAAAGGCTTGTCAAGCTATCCCCATCCCAAGCTCATGCCCGAGTTTTGGCAGTTCCCAACGGTCTCCATGGGACTGGGTCCACTGATGGCGATTTATCAAGCGCGCTTTTTGAAGTACCTCCACGCCAGAGGCATTGCCAACACCGAGAACAGAAAGATTTGGGTCTTCTGTGGTGACGGCGAGATGGATGAGGTTGAGTCATTGGGCGCCATTGGTTTGGCAGCTCGTGAGAAATTGGATAATTTGATTTTTGTGATCAATTGCAATTTGCAGCGCTTGGATGGGCCCGTGCGTGGCAACGGCAAAATCATCCAAGAGCTTGAGAGCGAGTTCCGCGGCTCAGGTTGGAATGTGATCAAGCTCATTTGGGGCAGCAATTGGGATGGATTGTTGGCCCGAGACAAAGATGGAGCCTTGCGTCGCGTGATGATGGAGACACTTGACGGAGACTATCAAGCCTTCAAGGCCAATGATGGAGCTTATGTTCGACAGCACTTCTTTGCTCGCGACCCCAAGACTTTGGAGATGGTGGCCAAGATGAGCGACGATGAGATCTGGAACCTTCGCCGTGGAGGACACGATCCCCAAAAGGTCTATGCAGCTTACGCCAAAGCGGTCAAGCACAAAGACCAACCCACAGTCATGCTCATCAAAACCGTCAAAGGTTTTGGCATGGGCAAAATTGGCGAAGGAAAGAACACGGTTCACCAAACCAAAAAACTCACCGATGAGGACATCAAGGCGTTCAGAGACCGCTTTAACATTCCCATTCCTGATAGCCAATTGGCGGATTTGCCTTTTTACAAGCCCGCAGAAGACACCCCAGAGATGCAGTACCTGCACGAGCGCCGCAAGGCCTTGGGTGGCTACTTGCCCCATCGCCGTGTCAAAAGCGATGAGCAGTTCAGCGTTCCACCGCTCTCCACATTCAAGTCTGTGCTGGAGCCCACGCCTGAGGGTCGTGAAATCTCCACCACCCAAGCCTATGTGCGGTTTTTAACCCAACTCTTAAGAGACGAACATTTGGGCTCTCGCGTGGTGCCCATTTTGGTGGACGAGGCCCGCACCTTTGGCATGGAAGGTCTTTTCAGACAAGTGGGCATCTACAACCCAGCTGGCCAGCAATACACCCCCGTCGACAAAGACCAAGTGATGTATTACAAAGAGGACAAGGCTGGACAAATTTTGCAAGAGGGCATCAATGAGGCCGGCGGCATGAGCAGTTGGATTGCGGCAGCAACCTCCTACTCAACCAGCAACCGCATCATGATTCCCTTTTATGTGTACTACTCCATGTTCGGTTTCCAACGCATTGGAGACTTGGCTTGGGCAGCGGGTGACATGCAAGCCAGGGGCTTTTTGCTCGGCGGAACTTCGGGCAGAACGACGCTCAATGGCGAGGGCTTGCAGCACGAGGATGGACACAGCCACATTTTGGCTGGCACCATTCCCAATTGCATCAGCTACGACCCCACCTTCGCGCACGAAGTGGGCGTCATCATGCAAAATGGACTCAAGCGAATGGTGGAAAATCAAGAGAATGTGTTTTACTACATCACGCTTTTGAATGAAAACTATGCGATGCCTGGCTTGAAAGAGGGCACCGAAGAGGAAATCATCAAAGGCATGTATTGCTTGATCGAGGGAGAGGGTCCCAAGAAAGCACCGCGCGTGAATTTGCTCGGTTCAGGCACCATTTTGCGTGAATCGATTGCAGCAAAAGAATTGCTGCTCAAGGATTTTGGTGTGGTGGCCAACGTTTGGAGTTGCCCCAGTTTCAATGAGCTAGCACGCGAGGGTCAAGACACCGATCGTTTCAATTTGCTCAACCCTGAGGCAAAGCCTCGCTTGAGCTTTGTGGCGCAACAACTCGGTGCTCACCCAGGCCCCGTGATCGCCTCCACCGATTACATGAAGTCATACGCCGATCAAATCCGCGCCTTCATGCCCAAGGGCGTGAATTACAAAGTATTGGGTACCGATGGATTTGGACGCAGTGACTTCCGCTCACGCTTGAGAGAGCACTTTGAAGTGAACCGTCACTACATCGTCTTGGCCGCTTTGAAAGCATTGAGCGAAGACGGTACAGTGCCAGTTGCAAAAGTCAAAGAAGCCATTGAGAAGTACCAAATCAATGTTCAAAAAATCAATCCATTGATGGCCTAAGTAGGAGACAACACCATGAGCATTGTTGAAGTAAAAGTGCCAGACATTGGGGACTTTGAGTCCGTTTCTGTCATCGAGTTGATGGTCAAAGTGGGCGACACCATCAAAGTGGATCAATCCTTGATCACCGTAGAGTCCGATAAGGCCTCCATGGAAATCCCAAGCTCCCATGCAGGTGTGATCAAAGAGCTCAAAGTCAAGTTGGGCGACAAAGTCAAAGAAGGTGTCGTCTTGGCAATGGTTGAGTCAGCACAAGCGAGTGCTTCGACCCCAGCGGCTGCACCAGCAGCTCCCCATGCCTCTGCACCTGCTCCAGATGCCGCTACAACTGCACCAGCCGCGCCAAGTCCTGCAGCAGTGGCCTCGTCAATCGAATTGTTTGTCCCTGACATTGGCGACTTCAAAGACGTGGCCGTGATCGAGGTCATGGTCAAGGTTGGCGACACCGTGAAGGCTGAGCAGTCACTGATCACTGTGGAATCTGATAAAGCTTCCATGGAGATCCCAAGCTCTCATGCGGGGGTGATTGAGTCTTTGAAGGTGAAGGTGGGAGACAAGGTCAACCAAGGCGATTTGTTGGGGATGATCAAAGGTTTGGCGCAAGCAGCTCCTGCAACCTCTCAAGCCTTTGCTGCCCCAGCAGTTCCAAGCTCAACAGTCCAAGCTGCACCTCAAGTCAGTTCAGCAAATGCCCTAGCCCCAAGCTCGAGCGCAAGTGCTCACCAACCCACACAGAGCGCATCTACTTTGGCAAAAGTGCCTCATGCCTCGCCCTCCATTCGCAAGCTGGCAAGAGAGTTCGGTATTCCACTGGAACGTGTCACGGGTACGGGCCCCAAGGGCCGCATTGGTGTTGAGGATCTCCACGCTTATTCCAAGTCTGTGATGTCCGCTCAATCCAATGCTTCAAGTGCCTCTTCCACGCAAGGAGGCGACTCGGGTGCCGCGCTTGGACTGCTGCCTTGGCCCAAAGTCGACTTCGCCAAATTTGGTGAAGTTGAGAGAAAGGCACTGGGTCGAATCAAGAAAATCAGTGGCGCCAATTTGCATCGCAACTGGGTGATGATCCCTCATGTGACCAACCACGATGATGCTGACATCACCGAGCTAGAAGCCTTCAGGGTGCAAACCAATAAGGAAAATGAAAAAGCGGGTGTCAAAGTGACCATGCTTGCGTTTTTGATCAAGGCTTGTGTGAGCGCTTTGCAAAAATTCCCCGAATTCAATTCTTCCCTAGATGGAGAAGAGTTGGTCTACAAAAAGTACTTCCACATCGGATTTGCTGCAGACACGCCAAACGGCCTCATGGTCCCTGTCATCAAAGACGCCGATCAAAAAGGAGTCTTGCAAATTTCCAAAGAAATGGGTGAGTTGGCGAAAAAGGCTCGTGAGGGCAAGTTGAGCCCTGCAGAGATGAGCGGCGCATGTTTCACCATCTCTTCCTTGGGTGGCATTGGTGGGCGCTATTTCACGCCCATCATCAACGCGCCTGAAGTGGCGATTTTGGGCGTTTGCAAGAGTCAGACCGAACCCGTTTGGGATGGCAAACAGTTTGTGCCTCGCTTGATGTTGCCGCTCTCTCTGAGTTGGGACCACAGGGTGATTGATGGCGCAATGGCTGCGCGTTTCAATGCGCATTTGGCAGCCATTTTGGCCGATTTCCGCCGTGTGTTGCTTTAATAAATAGGGGATTCACCATGGCGATTGTTCAAGTCAAAGTACCCGATATCGGAGACTTCAAGGAAGTCTCTGTGATTGAAGTGTTGGTCAAAGTTGGAGACCATGTGAAGGTGGAGCAAAGCCTGATCACGGTTGAATCCGACAAAGCCTCTATGGAGATTCCTTGCTCACACGCAGGTGTGGTCAAAGAGATTCAAATCAAGTTGGGTGATAAAGTCTCCGAAGGCACTGTTCTCTTGAGTCTTGAGAGCGAGAGCGCAAGCGCTGCCTCTCCAGCACCCTCTGTTGCTTCAGCACCCGCTCCAAGTGCCCCAGCCCCTGTTGCTGCAGCCAAGGTCACGAGCGCACCGATCTCCGATGCCGATTGCGATGTGTTGGTTTTGGGCTCCGGTCCTGGCGGATATTCAGCCGCATTCAGGGCCGCTGACTTAGGGCTGAAAGTGATTTTGGTCGAACGTTACGCTGACTTGGGTGGCGTGTGTTTGAACGTGGGCTGCATCCCCTCCAAGGCTTTGCTGCACGTGGCTGCTGTCATGGATGAGGTCGCTCACCTGGGAGACATGGGCGTTGAGTTTTCAAAACCCAAGGTGAACTTGGACAAGTTGCGTGATCACAAAAACAAAGTGGTTGGCAAACTCACCAAAGGCATCGCAGCAATGGCCAAGATGCGCCAGGTTCAAACGGTTCGCGGATATGGCACCTTTGTCGATGCCCATCACATGCGCGTTCAAGAAACTCAAGGGGAGGGCCAAGCTCAAACCGGCAGTGAGCGCGTGATTTCCTTTAAGAGTTGCATCATTGCAGCCGGATCTCAAGCGGTGCGTTTGCCATTCATGCCAGAAGATCCCAGAGTCATTGATAGCACAGGGGCCTTGGGCTTGAAGGAAGTGCCTAAACGCATGCTGATTTTGGGTGGCGGCATCATTGGTCTGGAGATGGCCACCGTTTACAGCACGCTTGGCGCACGCTTGGATGTGGTCGAGATGATGGACGGCCTCATGCAAGGTGCCGACAAGGATTTGGTCAAGGTTTGGCAAAAAATGAATGCACACCGCTTTGACAACATCATGCTCAAGACCAAGACGGTTGCTGCCAAAGCCACACCCAAAGGCATCGAGGTCACCTTTGAGAGCGAAGGCAAGACGCATACCGATACCTATGACTTGGTGCTACAAGCCGTTGGCAGAAGTCCAAATGGTCGCAAAATTGCCGCTGAAAAAGCAGGCGTTGAAGTGACCGATCGGGGCTTTATCAATGTGGACACACAAATGCGCACCAACGTGAGCAATATTTTTGCGATTGGTGACTTGGTTGGACAACCGATGTTGGCGCACAAAGCGGTGCATGAAGCGCACGTCGCTGCTGAGGTGATCGCTGGTGAGTTATTGGGCCAGTCCGATTTGGCTGCAAGCCAATTCAATGCTCGAGTCATCCCAAGCGTTGCCTACACCGACCCTGAGGTGGCATGGGTAGGTCTCACCGAAGATCAGGCCAAGGCCGAAGGCATTCCCATCAAGGTGGGTCTCTTTCCTTGGGCAGCCTCAGGACGAGCAAACGCCAATGGTCGCGACGAGGGCTTTACGAAGTTGCTCTTTGACAATTCTCCTGAGGCTCATGGCCATGGACGCATCTTGGGGGGCGGCATCGTGGGCACCCACGCTGGGGACATGATCGGAGAGATTGTGCTTGCCATTGAGATGGGCGCAGATGCCGTGGACATTGGTAAAACCATTCACGCTCACCCAACCCTTGGCGAGAGCATTGGCATGGCTGCCGAGGTGGCCCATGGCAGCTGTACGGATTTGCCGCCAGCCAGAAAGAAATAAGCACTTGATGTCCAAGTGCAATGCGCTTGGTGTTTACGAGTCACCTCACACCCCCACTTTGTGCAACCCGCACAATGCTGGGGGTGAAGTTTTTCAAGGCCTTGAATAACTGAGTGGCGCCTGAGGAGCGTTGCTCGCAGAGGGTCCTGAGCTTGAGTTTGAGCTTGCAGGAAAACTGGGCAAGCTGTTGGGGTTGGAGGCTTGTGTAGAGGCACCTGGTAGCGAAGTCAAAGCAGAGTTGTTGTTGACTTGAGGGACATTGCTTAAGTTGGTTTTGGCTTCTTCCTTTTGTCGTTTGAGCAGCTCTGAGAGGCCTGGCAAGCTTGAGATCGAGGACAGTGCATCCAAGGGCGATTTACCCAATTGCGTCACTCGCCTTGCGCCATTGAATCGCCTGGCCCAATAGGCCTGTCTCATGTCTTCAATGCGAATGCTCTCGCCTGTCTTGGGCGAGTGAATGAATTTGCCGTCTCCAACGTATATGCCGACATGACTGAATGCAGATCGCATGGTGTTGTAAAAGACCAAGTCACCTGGTTTGAGTTCTTCAACGCTCACGTTTTGCGTCACCTGAGCTTGGTCGCGTGCGCGGTGCGGTAAAAGAATACCAATGGATTGCTCAAACATGGCTCGCACAAAGCCGCTGCAATCGAACCCCGTTGTGGAGTTTGTCCCTCCCCTGTGATAGGGGACTCCCAAAAAGCCCATGGCATTGATCACCAATGCGTTGGCTTGATCGCTCACAGATTGGCGAAGTTGAATGACCCTTTGCGTGAGGCCTTCTTCACTCAAAAAGCGCTCAACATCTTCGTCTGGGCGGTTGGCTGGAGCAGCCCAAACGCCTAGGCAAAAAAAGACGGTCAACAAGAACAAGATCGAACGCATGGGTGGCATTCTAAGTGCTCTTGGACACTTCTCAGCTGCACAGCTCAGAGATGGAAAAAACACATACACTGTGGGTTGGCCCGCGCTGGACAGTGTGGTGCTGTTAACGTTGAACAGCTTTGGGGAGTAGCTTATGTTCAAAGCCTTGGTTCTTAAAAAAGAGCCTGAATTTTGGGTGGGTCTAGAGAGTTTGCAAAGCGTTGAGCTCCAAGCTGGGCAGGTGCGCTTGGGCGTCAAGTATTCCAGTTTGAATTACAAGGATGCGTTGGCCATCACCAATACTGCCCCCGTGGTGCGCAGTTGGCCCATGGTGGCTGGTATCGATGGTGTAGGTGTCGTCATGGAGTCCAAGGATCCTGATTGGGCCGTTGGTGAATGGGCCATTCACAACGGTTGGGGCATGGGTGAGACCAGTTTTGGGCTGATGGCTCAGCAAGCGGTCGTGCCAGGTCGTGGCTTGGTGCGTTTGCCCCAGTCATTGACTGCGCTTGAATCCATGGCCATTGGAACCGCGGGCTACACCGCAATGCTTTGTGTCATGGCGCTTGAGCGCCATGGTGTTGTGCCCAGTAGCGGCGAGGTCTTGGTCACCGGTGCCAGTGGCGGTGTGGGCTCCATGTCCGTGGCCTTGTTGTCTTCGCTGGGTTATTCGGTTGTGGCCTCGAGTGGAAAGTCCGAGGAGCATGGCTTTTTGAGAGATTTAGGTGCCAAAGAGGTGATCGACAGGGCTTTGTTGTCCGAGGCTGGCAAGCCCCTTCAAAAGGAGAGATTCGCTGGGGTGATTGACAGCGTGGGCTCAAACACCTTGGCCAATGCTTTGGCACAAACGAAATACGCTGGTGTGGTGGCCGCCTGCGGTTTGGCTCAGGGAGCCGATTTGCCAACCACGGTGATGCCTTTTATCTTGCGCTCGGTGAGCTTGGTGGGCATTGACTCTGTCATGGCGCCCATCGCGCTCAGGCAAGAGGCTTGGACAAGGTTGGCCAAGGATTTGGATTTGGCCAAACTCAAGCGCATCACGCAGGTCGTTTCACTGCAAGGCGCGGTTCAAAAGGCGCAAGCGCTCAGGCAAGGTTTGCTTAAAGGTCGATGGGTTGTGGAGGTGTCAGAATGAAAATGATTGCAGAAGATTCTCAGTTGGTTTTGATTGATTTTCAAGAAAAACTCATGCCAGCCATTGAGCACGCAGAGGGTGTTTTGGAAAAAGCCCATGTGCTGGCCCAAGCGGCTCGCGCTTTGATGGTCCCCATTTGGGCCACTGAGCAAAATCCCTCCAAGTTGGGCGCCAACCCTTTGAGTTGGCGCAGTTGGTGCCAGCAAACCTTGCCCAAAATGCATTTCTCCGCCTGCGATGAGGGACTCATTGAGTGTTTGCGTCCCAAACCCCAAGCCCCGGCTGGAAACGCCAGAAGTTTGCCCAAGCATTTGCAAAAACCTCAGTCTAATCAACCCACGCGCCCACAAATCGTGATCGCTGGTTGTGAAGCTCACATTTGTTTGCTGCAAACGGCCTTGGACTTGGTGGATGAGGAGTTTGAGGTTTTTGCGGTGATCGATGCTTGTGGCTCTAGGGCCCAAAGCAGCAAAGATGCAGCTTTGGACCGTTTGGCCAGTGCTGGGGTTGAATTGGTGACCACAGAGATGGTGCTCTTTGAGTGGCTTGAGACGGCTGAACATGAGCACTTCAAATCGATCCAACAACTCATTGTGTAGGTCGAAATGGAGCCTTTAGGGTTACAAAAAGCCTTCATCTTTTGAGGAAGTTGATCACAATTTGATGGTTTAGGGACCCTCTTGATTGAAAAAATAGATGGCAAGTTCGTCTCAAACAGTCTTTTGGTGGCACAATAGCTAAACACTTAGGCCCTTCCAGCCACAGTGCATCCGCTAAACGGTCCAGCCGTGTCGCGGGAGGTTTTTTTTAACCAACTAATGTTTCCTAAAGGGAATCGGAGGTCAGCGCAATGAGCGATAACGCGTCTCAATACCATGCTTACGCAGGTAACACATATCTCTTCGGGGGCAACGCTCCCTATGTTGAAGAGCTTTACGAAAATTATTTAGCCAACCCAGGTTCTGTGCCTGAGACATGGCGCTTGTATTTCGATGCATTGCAGCATGTGCCTGCAGTTGACGGTTCGAGTGCTCGCGATGTGGCTCACCAACCGGTGATCAACGCCTTTGCTGAGCGCGCCAAACAAGGTGGCACCAAAGTCGTGATGGCGTCCCAAGATGCAGAGATGGGCCGCAAGCGCACTGCTGTGCAGCAGCTCATTGCCGCCTACCGCAATGTGGGTGTGCGTTGGGCCGATCTAGATCCGTTAAAGCGTGTCGAGCGAGAGGCCATTCCTGAGCTCGATCCTGCCTTTTATGGTTTCAGCGATGCTGACCAAGAGGCGGTTTTTGACACGAGCAACATGTTCTTTGGTCGCGACCGCATGAGTTTGAGAGAGTTGCTCAACGCACTCAGAGAAACTTACTGTGGAAGCATCGGTGCTGAGTTCAACTACATCACCAATCAAGAGCACAAAAAATGGTGGCAGCAAAAATTGGAGGGCATTCGCTCCAAGCCCAATTTTTCTGCGGACAAGAAAAAGCGTCTCCTCGAGCGTCTTACAGCAGCCGAAGGCCTTGAGCGCTTCTTACACACCAAGTACGTTGGACAAAAGCGCTTTTCACTCGAAGGTGGCGAGAGCTTCATCGTCTCCATGGATGAGTTGATTCAGCAAGCGGGTGTCTCGGGTATTCAAGAGATTGTGATTGGCATGGCCCACCGTGGTCGTTTGAATGTGTTGGTCAATTCAATGGGTAAATTGCCAGCGGATTTGTTTGCAGAGTTCGATCACACCGCTCCAGAGGATTTGCCCAGTGGAGACGTGAAGTATCACCAAGGCTTTAGCTCGGACGTGACCACCCCTGGAGGCCCCATTCATTTGAGTTTGGCCTTCAACCCCTCTCATTTGGAAATCGTCAACCCCGTGGTTGAAGGCTCGGTTCGTGCCAGGATGGACAGACGGGGAGACCCCAAAGGTCGTCAAGTGTTGCCTGTGCTCGTTCACGGTGACGCTGCTTTTGCGGGACAAGGCGTCGTGATGGAAACGCTCGCCTTGGCCGAGACTCGTGGATATTACACGGGTGGCACGTTGCACATTGTGATCAACAATCAAATCGGATTCACCACCTCTGATCCCAGGGATTCTAGGTCCACCTTGTACTGTTCAGACGTGGTCAAAATGATCGAGTCGCCAGTGTTGCACGTCAACGGTGATGATCCAGAAGCGGTCGCTTTGGCCACACAATTGGCCCTTGAGTTCAGAATGACGTTCTCCAAAGATGTGGTGGTGGACATCATTTGCTTTAGAAAGTTGGGTCACAACGAGCAAGACACACCGTCCCTCACCCAGCCTTTGATGTACAAAAAAATCGCAGCCCATCCAGGCACCAGAAAACTCTATGCCGATCGCTTGGGCTCTCAAGGCCTGGGAGAATCCTTGGGTGACGATATGGTCAAAGCCTATCGAGCTGCTTTGGATGCGGGACGTCATGCCATTGACCCCATTGTGACCAACTTCAAGAGCCAGTTCGTGGTCGATTGGTCTCCATACTTGGGCAAAAAATGGACCGATGCGGGCGACACGGCCATTCCGCTCTCAGAGTGGAAGCGTTTGTCCGAGAAAATCACCACCATTCCTTCCTCAGTGACGCCTCATCAATTGGTTCGCAAGGTCTATGATGACCGCGCCGCCATGGGCAGAGGCGATATCCCTGTTGATTGGGGCATGGGTGAGCACATGGCCTTGGCCTCTTTGGTGGCCAGTGGATTTCCTGTTCGCTTGTCCGGTGAGGACTGTGGCCGTGGAACATTTACCCACCGCCATGCAGTGATTCACGATCAAAGCCGCGAAAAGTGGGACACAGGCACTTATGTGCCTTTGCAAAACGTCTCTGAAAATCAAGCGCCTTTCGTGGTCATTGACTCGATTTTGTCTGAAGAGGCCGTTTTGGGCTTTGAGTACGGTTACGCCTCCAATGATCCCAATACATTGGTGATTTGGGAAGCGCAGTTTGGCGACTTTGCCAATGGCGCTCAAGTTGTGATTGATCAGTTCATCGCCTCTGGCGAGGTCAAGTGGGGCCGAGTCAACGGCATCACCTTGATGCTCCCCCATGGATACGAGGGTCAAGGTCCTGAGCACAGTTCCGCTCGCGTAGAGCGTTTCATGCAATTGGCCGCTGACTCCAACATGCAGATCGTTCAACCCACAACGGCCAGCCAGATCTTTCACATTCTGCGCCGCCAGATGGTGAGAAATCTCAGAAAGCCTTTGATCATCTTCACGCCCAAATCCCTGCTTCGCAACAAGGAAGCGGCCTCACCTCTGTCCGAGTTCACCAAAGGTGGATTCCAAACGGTGATTCCAGATTCTGGAGATTTGACGCCATCCAAGGTCAAGCGCATGGTGCTTTGCTCGGGTAAGGTTTACTACGATTTGGTCAAAAAGCGCGAAGAAAAAGGTCACGATGACGTTGCCATTGTTCGCATTGAACAACTCTATCCCTTCCCACACAAGGCCTTCTCCACTGAGTTGAAGAAATATCCAAACGTCACTGAGATTGTTTGGACCCAAGATGAACCCCAAAACCAAGGTGCTTGGTTCTTTGTGCAGCACTACATTCATGAAAACATGATTGAAGGCCAGCGCTTGGGTTATTCAGGTCGTGCACCCTCAGCTTCACCCGCTGTAGGCTACTCGCACCTGCACCAAGAACAACAAAAATCTTTGATCGAAGGCGCATTTGCCAAGCTCAAAGGTTTTTTGCTCACCAAATAATTTAGTCCAGTACATCTGAAAGATCATCATGTCTATTGTTGAAGTTAAAGTCCCCCAACTCTCTGAGTCAGTGGCCGAGGCCACCATGTTGCAGTGGAAAAAACAGGTTGGCCAAGCGGTCACAGCCGATGAAATTTTGATTGAAATTGAAACCGATAAGGTTGTTTTGGAAGTGCCAGCGCCTTCATCTGGCGTGCTCATCGAGTTGGTGCAAGCCGATGGTGCCACTGTGGCCTCCGATCAGTTGATCGCACGAATTGACACGGCTCAAGTGGCCTCTGCAGGCGCTGCTGCTCCTGCAGCAGCACCAGCTGCCGCTCCTGCTGCATCTGCTGCGCCAGTCGCTCAAGCTGCTGCACAAGCTGCAAGTTCACAAAAAGGGGCTGGCATTGCGATGCCTGCTGCGCAAAAGATCATTGCCGAGAACAACCTGAATGTGAACGCCATTGCTGGCACAGGCAAGGATGCACGCGTGACCAAAGCCGATGCATTGCAAGCTGCAGCCTCTGGCTCCGCAGTTGCCGCGCCGTCCATGCCCTCCACAGTGGTTCAAAAAGCTTTGCCACAGGTGAGTGCTCCAAGCGTTGATTTGGGTGACAGACCCGAGCAACGTGTGCCCATGAGCCGTTTGCGCGCTCGTGTTGCTGAGAGGTTGTTGCAGTCCCAGTCGACCAATGCCATTTTGACCACGTTCAACGAAGTCAACATGGCTCCAGTGATGGAGATGAGAAAGCGCTTTCAAGAAAAATTCGAAAAAGAGCATGGCGTCAAAATTGGCTTCATGAGCTTCTTTGTGAAGGCGGCGGTTCATGCGCTCAAGAAATACCCCGTGCTCAACGCCTCTGTCGATGGCAATGACATCGTGTACCACGGCTACTTTGACATCGGTATCGCTGTGGGTTCGCCCCGTGGCTTGGTGGTGCCCATTCTCAGAAACGCCGATCAAATGAGCTTTGCCGATATTGAAAAGAAAATTGCCGAGTTTGGTGCCAAAGCGCGCGACGGCAAGTTGGGCATTGAAGAGATGACCGGTGGAACTTTCTCCATCTCCAATGGTGGAGTATTTGGCTCCATGCTCTCTACTCCCATCATCAATCCTCCTCAGTCTGCCATCTTGGGGGTTCACGCCACCAAGGACCGTGCGGTGGTGGAAAACGGCCAAGTTGTCGTGAGACCCATCAACTACTTGGCCATGAGCTACGATCACCGAATCATTGATGGTCGTGAAGCCGTTTTGGGCTTGGTGGCCATGAAAGAGGCACTTGAGGATCCAGCTCGCTTGCTCTTTGACATTTAAGCACCTTGGGCATCCCAATCCCCAGGAGTCCTTGTTTTGCAATGACTTGGACTCCTGGCGCAACAAAGCCTGCGTGAGTTCATGTTCTGCATGGGATGCAGTGCTTGCATTTTGATTTTTTTATTTCCAAACTTCTTTGAAGGGATTGAGTCCTATCATGAGTCAACATTTTGATGTCATCGTCATTGGAGGCGGCCCTGGTGGCTATATTGCCGCCATTCGCAGCGCTCAGTTGGGGCAAAAGACTGCCTGTATTGATGCTTGGTCCAACGAGCAAGGTGGCCCTGCATTGGGTGGGACTTGCACCAACGTGGGCTGCATCCCCTCCAAAGCATTGCTCCAGTCGTCTGAGCACTTTGAGCAAGCGGGTCACCACTTTGCAGAGCACGGCATTCAAATCAAAGGTTTGAGCTTGGACTTGCCCACTTTGCTCTCTCGAAAAGACCAAGTGGTCAAACAAAACAACGACGGGATTCAATACCTCTTTAAAAAGAACAAGGTCACGTTTTTTCACGGCAAGGGATCTTTTGACTCCAAAGTGGAGGGCGGATACGCCATCAAGGTGTCTTCAGAGAAGTCTCAAGAAGTCATCACTGCCAAGCACATCATCATCGCAACGGGCTCCAAGGCCAGAGCGCTGCCACAAGCTGCTTTTGATGAAGAGAATGTTCTCTCAAACGATGGTGCTTTGAGAATCAAGTCTGTGCCCAAGAAGTTGGTGTTGATTGGCTCAGGCGTCATCGGTTTGGAGATGGGCTCGGTTTGGAGACGTTTGGGCTCAGAGGTCACGATCCTAGAGGGCTTGCCCCAATTCTTGGGTGCAGTCGATGAGCAAATTGCAAAAGAAGCGCACAAGCTCTTCTTAAAGCAGGGTCTGAAAATTGAGCTGGGTGTGAAGGTGGGGGATGTCAAAGTGGGTGCTAAAAAAGTGAGCATCAACTACACCAACGCCAAAGGTGAAGCGCAAAGCATCGATGCCGATAAATTGATCGTCTCCATTGGTCGCATTCCCCAAACCGATGGTTTAGGTCTGGAGCATGTGGGCTTGGCTGTTGATGAGCGCGGAGCAATTGCAGTCAATGACGACTGTGCCACGGCCTTGCCCAATGTTTGGGCGATTGGTGATGTGGTGAGGGGGCCCATGCTCGCTCACAAGGCCGAAGAGGAGGGTGTGGCGGTCGCTGAGCGCATCGCTGGCCAACATGCACACGTGAACTTCAACACCGTGCCTTGGGTGATTTACACACATCCTGAGATTGCATGGGTTGGTCAAACCGAGCAACAACTCAAGAGCAGTGGACGTGGCTACAAATCGGGTACGTTCCCATTTTTGGCCAATGGTCGTGCCAGAGCCTTGGGCGACACGACTGGGATGGTCAAGTTCTTGGCCGATGACAAGACCGATGAGATCTTGGGTGTTCACATCATCGGCCCCTCAGCCAGTGAATTGATTGCTGAGGCGGTGGTGGCCATGGAGTTCAGAGCCAGCAGCGAGGACATTGCTCGCATCTGTCACGCCCACCCTTCACTGAGCGAGGCCACCAAAGAGGCGGCGCTTGCTGTGGACAAGAGAACTTTGAACTTTTGATGATTGACTTGACATTTTGATGCTGGGTTTTTGCTCATGACTGCTGTGCTGGCTGCATATGAAAGGGAGCTTGCGACCCGAGGCTTTGCAAGCGATCCAGCTCAGCTCAAGGGCATTCACGCGCTTGAGCGTTGCGCGATGGAGTGGGATGCTTACGCTCGCACTCAACAAAAGTGGTGGTCCAGGGCCTTGAAGTCTCCCTCCATTCCCAAAGGGGTCTATCTCTATGGGGGGGTGGGAAGGGGAAAAAGCTTTTTGATGGATTGTTTTTTCAATTCCGTGCAAGTCAAAGGCAAGACTCGACTTCATTTCCATGAATTCATGCGCGAGGTGCACCATGAGCTCAATGCGCTTCAAGGGCAGGTCAATCCTTTGAGTGTGTTGGGTCGTCAAATGGCCAAACGCTATCAATTGATTTGTTTTGATGAATTTCACATCGCAGACATCACCGATGCAATGATCTTGCACAGGTTGTTGGTCGCTTTGTTCGAGAGTGGAGTGGGCTTTGTGACCACGTCCAATTTCAGGCCCGATGATTTGTATCCTGATGGCTTGCACCGAGACCGGTTGTTGCCTGCCATTGATCTTTTGAATGCGCAGCTTGAGGTGATCAACGTTGACAATGGGGTGGACTATCGTCGCCAAACCCTGGAGCAAGTGGATCTGTACCTGAGTCCTTGTGATGCCCGCTCTCATGAGGCCATGACCTCTACATTCAATAAATTGAGCACTCACGAGCCCGAGTCCACTGTGCTCGACATTGAGGCCAGACAAATTCAAGCCTTGAGGCGAGAAGGGGATTTGGTGTGGTTTGACTTTAAAGCTTTGTGCGATGGTCCTCGATCTCAAAACGACTATTTGGAGATTGCCAATCGATTTGACACGGTCTTTTTGAGCAATGTTCCCCAGATGTCCGCTAACATGGCCTCACAAGCCAGGCGCTTTACGTGGTTGGTGGATGTTTTGTATGATCGACGCATCAAACTGGTCATCAGTGCCCAGGTTCCCGCTCAAGATCTCTACCTCGAAGGCCCTTTATCCCATGAATTCCCAAGAACCGTTTCTCGCTTGCGTGAAATGCAATCCAGTGAATTCTTGGCGCTTGAGAAAAGGGTGGTGGATACCGCCATTGTCTAGCCTAAAAGGGGTTTTTCTCCTCTTGTCTCTTGAGCCAAAGTCTGAAGGCTTCAGGGCTCCTCAGTTCTTGTGGCCCATGCGTGTGGTTTTGAGTGTGTTCATTTGCGCATTGCAACCCACATCGAGCGCTCAAGCCGAGCTCCCCCTAGAGCCTGCACAAACCCTAAGCCAATCCGATTCGGTCTCTGCGAGCGAGTCTCTGGATGCTCCTTTACGGCGAGCGGCTGAGAAAGACTCTACGCTTGAGCGACTCTCCATTGAGAGGCGAGACAACGAAGCGCTTCAAAACTCAGTGATGGCCAAGTTTGAGTCGGACATCAAAGCTTGCGAGAGCAAATTCACAGTGACCGATTGCAAGCTGGATGTGATGGCAAGAAAGAATGCACAAATGCGCGAGCTCAAGCAAGTGGAGCACGCAATCAAAGTTCAAGAGCGTGCCATCAAAGCGGCTGATAAAAAAGAGACCCTTCAAAACAAACAAAGCCCTTTGGAGCTTCAAAAAAAAGAGACTCAAGCCAAAGAGCATGAAAAAGCGTTTGATCAGCACATGCTCGAGCACGAAAAAGCGCTTCAATCACACGACGCCAAGCGAGCTGGCACCGAGTTGACACCCATGGCGGAGGACGATTTGAGTTCTCAGCAATATCTCAAGGCCCCACATGCTGGCAAAAGCCTTGAGGCACAAACTCAAGCCCAAGCGGCGTATGAGAAAAAACAAAACGAAGCCAAAGAGCATGAGGCTGCGGTGAAAAGGAAGCTGGCAGAAAAAACCAATCCCGCAGCTGCTTTGCCAGATCCAACGATTGGGAACAATCGAAAGGCTTTGCCTTGAATGCGCCAATGAACTCGGGTGCCCTTGAGGCTCGAGTGGGTCAAATGTTTGCTCATGATGGCCCCTTGTCCAAAGTGGATCCTCACTTTCGCCCGCGCGAGGGTCAGACCAGCATGGCCCAAGCCGTTGCATCCACCATCTCTCACGGCGGTGCATTGGTGGTTGAGGCGGGCACGGGTGTGGGAAAAACATTCGCTTATCTGGTGCCTGCACTCTTGAGTGGGGAGAAGGTGGTGATCTCCACCGCCACCAAAACGCTTCAAGATCAGCTCTTTGGTCGGGATTTGCCCGCTCTCATCAAGGCTTTGAATTTGCCCACTCAAATGGCGCTCCTCAAGGGGAGGGCCAATTACGTTTGTTTGTATCGACTGGCCCAGTCCAGGCAAGAGGGCTTGTTTCCTGATCGTTATGTGGTGAACCTCTTGGCCAAAGTTGAACGCTGGTCGCTCACCACCCGAACTGGGGACTTGAGTGAGCTTGAGGCCTTGGACGAGAGGTCTCCACTCATGCCCATGATCACCTCAACCCGGGACAATTGTTTGGGCAGTGAGTGCCCACAGTACAAGTCTTGTCACGTGGCTTTGGCCAGGCGAGAGGCTTTGGCCGCCGATGTGGTCGTGATCAATCACCATTTGTTTTTTGCCGATTTGTCCATGAAAGAAACGGGCATGGCTGAGCTCTTGCCCAATGCGCAGGTCTTGATCTTCGATGAGGCACACCAACTCAACGAAATTGGGATCAATTTTTTAGGTGAACAGTTGAGCTCCTATCAATTGATGGAGTTGGCCACAGACTTGTTGGCGCTCGGTGTGAGCTCGGGCAAGGGGCTCGGTGAGTGGCAGACCTTGTCCTCCAAGTTGGAGTTGGCGAGCAAAACGCTCAAGGCCACGTTTTCTGCACTTGATCGAGGTCAAAAGTTGGGCTGGGGTGAGAGCGCTCCAGAGGGGCTTGAAGTGGAGGAATGGAATCAAGCCCTGGCGCAAATTGAGGAAGTGCTCACATTGGCCCAAGAGGCGATTGAGCCCTTGAGTGAGAGTGCGCCCGAGTGGATGAGGTTGCTCGAGAGGTTTGAGTCTGCGATTGTGCTCACGCACGTCTTTGCTCAAGCCACCAAGGAGGGTTGTGTGCGGTGGGTTGAGTTGGGCGGGAGTGTGAGGCTGGTGCAAGCCCCGCTTGAGATCGCACACATTTTGGAGCCACGCATCAAGGGGCAAGCCAGTTTGTCCTCCAACGAGTTGATCGCTGGCGTTGAGCTCAACCGCCCCCAAAGCGAAAGCGAAGAACCAGTGGGTGAAGTCACGAGTGACTCGCCTTTAACCCATGAGAGCCAAGATGGCTCGAGTTTGTCGAACGCATTTCCCATCAAGAGTTGGATTTTCACCTCGGCCACTTTGGGCCATGACGCGAGCCTATCTTGGTTCACACAGCCTTGTGGGCTCGAGAGTGCTCAAGTCTTGCAAGTCAAGAGTCCATTTGACTACCCCAAACAAGCCGTGCTCTTTGTGCCCAAGGGCATGGTCTTGCCCAGTCACGCAGATCATGGCAAAGAGGTGAGTGAACTGGCCCAAAAGATCACTCGCGTTTTGCGTGGCCGAACACTCGTGCTCACCACCACCTTGCGTGCCTTAAAGGACATCAGCGAGAGGCTTAAAACGCTCTTGAAGGATGATCCCCAAATTGAAGTCTTGGCGCAAGGTGAGGGCTCCAAAACGGAGTTGATGCAACGCTTCAGATCGGCCTCTCAAGGGGTTGATGAAAAGGCCTACGTCTTGGTGGCATCGGCCTCCTTTTGGGAGGGGTTTGATGTGCCAGGTGATGCATTACAAGCCGTCATCATCGACAAATTGCCTTTTCCCCCACCCAATGATCCGATGGTTCAAGCCAAATCCAAGAGGCTGGAGTCTTTGGGTAAAAGTCCCTTCAATCACTACTTTTTGGCCGAAGCGGCAGTGTCCTTAAAGCAAGGCGCGGGAAGACTCATCCGGCGTGAAAGCGACAAAGGGGTGTTGGTGGTTTGTGACACCCGGCTCTCGGGCACGGGTTACGGTAAAAGACTCATGGCCGCATTGCCTCCCATGGCCAAAGCCTCAAGTGAAGAGGCTTTGCTCGCGGGGCTCTCTCGTCTTACCAAGGCCTCCACCAAGGCTTGACCTTGGCGTTCACGCCCACGGGTTGTTCGTAGGTATCGGGAAAGGACTTGACCAAGATGCGTTGCGTGTCCTCTTTGAGCTCGGTGAGTCGCAAGTGATCGTAAGAGTCACGCAATATGATCAAGGCCTCACGAATGGCGGGTACACCGCGGTATTCATTGATCGCCGCTTGAGCGCGGTTGATGGCTGCGATGTAGGCCCCTTTTTTGTAATAAAACTGGGCCACATTCACCTCAGACTGGGCCAACACATTCACGATGTAGCGCATTCTGAGCTTGGCATCCTCTGCGTAGTTTGAGTTGGGAAAGCGTGTCACCAACTCTTTGAAAGACTCAAAGGACTCTTTCGCTGCTTTTTGGTCTCGCTCGGACAAGTCCTCTTGAATGAAGGAGGAGAGAAAGCCCAAGTCATCGTTGAAGTTGGCGACACCTTTCAAGTAAATCGCGTAATCAATGGCAGGAGAGGCGGGATTGATTTTGATGAAGCGATTCAAGGTGGCGATGGCCGTGGTTGCTTCACCGCTCTTGAGTTGGGCATACGCCTTGTCAAGTTGTGCTTGTTGAGCGAGCACGGTGCCAGCAGCCCGGCCTTCCAATTTTTCGTATAGACCAATGGCTTTGTCGTAAATTTTGTTGTTCAAGTTGTCCTTGGCCTCGGCGTAAATGCGCTCGGGAGACCAATCAACCGTTTCATCGTAGTCACTGCTTGAGCAGCCTGAGACAAGCGCCGTGAAGAGGACCGACAACAAAAGGTTTAAGACAAGTGATAATGGAGAGAGTCGAATCACACAACACCTTTTTTTAAAATTCAAATGATCACCTCCTACATTATCCGCCATGACGCATGACAAGCTGAGCATAATTGAGCCAGAAGCAGAAGATTTTTTCGATCCCGCCTTGCAAATGAACCCAAATGAGGGTGAAGAGGTGAGAGAGATGGAGATCGGCACACCATTGCATGGCAAGCGACTGGACATGGCTTTGAGTGAATTGTTGCCCGAATTCACCAGAAGTTACCTGCAGCGACTGCTCTTGGATGGTCAAATTCAGGTCCTGCCCACGCAAAGTTTGTT
Source organism: uncultured Burkholderiales bacterium (assembly GCA_903865035.1). GTDB lineage: Bacteria > Pseudomonadota > Gammaproteobacteria > Burkholderiales > Burkholderiaceae_C > Limnohabitans. The sequence goes on from CAIPII010000131.1 coordinate 36,120, forward strand.
TGCCTCTGAGGCCCCCGACGCCGAGAAAGTCTACAAACCATCTTCCAAGGTGAGGGCGGGCATGAGGGTGAAGGTTGAACTCAAGCCAACAGAGCAAAGTCTGGCTTTTGTGCCTCAAGACATCCCTCTTGAAGTGCTGTTTGAGGACGAGCATTTGCGGGTGATCAACAAGCCCGCTGGTTTGGTTGTTCATCCCGCCCCAGGCAACTGGTCGGGCACCATGCTCAATGGACTCTTGCACATGGACCCTCAGGCCAAGTTCGTTCCCAGGGCTGGCATTGTTCACCGCTTGGACAAAGACACAAGCGGCTTGATGGTGGTGGCCAAAAGCCGCGAGTGCATGGACAAATTGGTTCAAATGATTGCCCAAAGGCAGGTTCACCGTGAGTACCTGGCCTTGGTCCAAGGGGCCTGTCCCGTTGGCAAACGCATGGAGGTCTACCAAGCCATTGGGAGAGACCCCAGAAACCGCCTCAGAATGGCTGTGGTGGATTTGGCAACCCAATCCGGCAAGAGCGCTCACACGTCATGCTTGAGTTTGGCCAATCACGACCAACATGCGCTCATTTATTGTCAACTGCACACGGGTCGAACACACCAAATCAGGGTGCATTTGGCCTGGCAGGGATTTCCTTTGGTGGGCGATACCCTCTATGGGGGGCGTGCCATAGCGTCATTGTCCAGGCAAGCCTTGCATGCCTTTCGCTTGAGCTTGGATCACCCCTTCACAGGACAGCACATGTCTTGGAGTGCACCTTGGCCTCATGATTTGCAATTGGCTAGCCAAGAGCTGGGACTCAGTTACAATTTGAAGAATATTCCTGTGGACATGATTTTGGATTGACACAGGGGCTTTATTCGCTGTCCACTTGGCTTGTTCATTGTGCGTTGCAGCAAGTTGTCGTGCTCAAATGCATGTTTTGCTTTGAGGGGCACAATGCCAAATGTTTGGGGCTTTGATTGAATTGCACCCAAGTTGGGCTCAATGTTTTGGGTCCGTTTCATGGGCAATGATCTCAGTCCAGCCTCATCGCCATAGGGCGCTAGGCATTTATTCTTGGAGTTTTTTTCATGTTGACCTCGCAGGCCCAAAGCATCCTCGAGACCGCGCTGATTTGTTCTGTGCAGCCTTTGTCTGTCAGGGACATGAGGGTGCTTTTTGCGGATGAGGTTTCTCCAGACACGATCAAGACGCTGTTGCAAAACATTCAGCAAGAGTGCACCTTCAAAGGCATTGAGCTCGTTGAGGTGGCACATGGTTGGAGATTTCAAAGTCGCCCCTCGATGCGGTACTTTTTGGACCGTTTGCATCCAGAAAAACCACCCAAATACAGTCGTGCTGTTCTTGAGACTTTGGCCATCATTGCCCACCGCCAGCCCGTCACCCGAGGGGAGATGGAGGACATTCGTGGTGTCACGATCAACTCTTTGGTGATCAAACAACTCGAGGACCGTGGTTGGGTGGAGGTGATCGGCCACAAAGAAGCGGTGGGTCGACCAGCACTCTTTGCCACCACAAAGCAGTTTTTAGACGATTTGGGGTTGTCCTCCATTGAGCAACTTCGACAAGAGCCCTTGTCTGAGCAAGCTCAGGCCAGCTTTGCCCAATTCGAGTCCACCCTCGCTGGCGAGGAGGTGACTTCCTTGCAGCACGTGGACGTGTTCACCCAAGAGCTTCCCTTTCCCTTGAGTGGCTCTGAGGAGCAGAATTCCTCTTTTGAAGCGGCTCATGAGGGGGGTGACGCGACAACAACCCAAGCTCATGAAGCTGCCGAATCTGATCAAGCTCACTCAGGCACTTTTCCTGACACCACCCAAACAGACCCCAATCATGGGGCCCATGAATGAATCAAGCCAATACTCCCGCCACTCCACCCCAAACGCAAGATGGGGGAGTTGATTCAGATCTTGGACACTTGAGTCAATCGGATGTCCACCCCGAAGACGCGCAGCTGCAAGCCGCCGATGTTGAGTTGGACAGTCCGATTCGCTTTGAGGATGTGGTTTCTGGTGAATTTGACGAGTCATTGCAATCTTCTGCAAGCGGTCATGAAATCCCCAACAAGCGGGTTCTGCCGCCTCAGGCCGAGTCTCCAAAGCTGCACAAAGTGTTGGCTCAGGCTGGCTTGGGATCCCGCCTTGAGATGGAGAGGTTGATCGTTCAGGGTCGCATTTTGGTCAACAATGAACCCGCGCACGTGGGCCAAAGGATTCAATACGGAGATCAAGTTCGCGTCAATGGCAAAGCCATTCACGTTCGCATCTCCCCTCCAGCAGCCAGAGTCATCGCTTATCACAAGCCTGCGGGTGAGGTGGTCACTCACGATGACCCACAAAACCGACCCACCGTTTTTAGAAAATTGCCAAGACTCCACCAAGGCAAGTGGCAGTCCGTGGGTCGCTTGGATTTGAACACCGAGGGCTTGTTGCTCCTCACCAGCTCTGGCGAATTGGCCAATCAACTCATGCACCCTCGCTTTGGTCTGGAGCGGGAGTATGCGGTGAGGGTTTTGGGTGCTTTGTCCAATGAGGAAAAAGCCAAATTGCTTGAAGGCGTCAATCTTGATGATGGACCTGCTCACTTCTCTACATTGGAGAATGGTGGAGGCGAGGGCTCCAATTGTTGGTACCGAGTCACGATCAGTGAGGGAAGAAACCGAGAGGTGAGAAGGATGTTTGAAGCGGTGGGTCACGCGGTGAGCCGCTTGATTCGAATTCGCTACGGCATGATGGTGCTGCCCAGAGGACTCAAGCGTGGCGCTTTCATGGAGCTTGAAGAGCGCGACATCAGAGACTTGATGCAAGCTGCGGGCATGCATGATGCTTACCAAGGCGCAGCGGTTGGAGCCGCCAAGGCTCCCAGGGTCAACCGCGCAAGACCAGGACAAAAGGGCGCTGGTCCTAGACCTTCAACCCCCCGAATTGCTCAGCCCGCAACGCCCCCAGGCAGAGGCCCTGCAAGGGCTCGCCCTTTGGTGGGCAAGCGCGCTCCTACCCCACAAGCTGAGCCCGCACCCCAGGGCTTCATCGGAGCGGAGAGTTTCACCCGTCAAAAAGAGGACAAAGCCGCTGCGCCCAAGAGGCCTTTAAGGGGCAATATCAAACGCGGGAATCGCTAAAAGTCATGATAAGTGGTTAAAATAGCGGGCTGTACTGAAAACAGGCCCGCACAAGGGGAATGACTCCCCTTGGTCGACTGTTTTTTGAGATCAACCTTTGAATTAAAGAAACCAGAACATGTCAAAAGAACGCACCCTCTCGATCATCAAGCCCGATGCTGTTGCAAAAAACGTCATTGGTCAAATTTATGCCCGTTTTGAAGCTGCTGGCCTCAAAGTGGTGGCCGCTCGCATGGCTCACCTCTCAAGAGGCGAGGCTGAGGCTTTTTATGCAGTGCACAAAGAGCGTCCTTTCTTCAAAGATTTGGTGGACTTCATGGTCTCTGGTCCTGTGATGATTCAGTGCTTGGAGGGTGAGAACGCGATTGCCAAAAATCGTGATTTGATGGGCGCCACCGACCCCAAGAAAGCCGCTGCCGGCACCATTCGTGCTGACTTTGCCGACAGCATTGACGCCAACGCTGTTCACGGCTCCGATGCCCCTGAGACTGCGGCTCACGAGATTGCGTTTTTCTTTGCAGGAATGAACGTTTACGGTCACTGATCGACCATTTTGACTCCTCTTGCCAGCGGTGTGTTGTTTTGCCCGCTTGCAAGGAGAGTTTTGAAACGCTTTGAGGTCCGATCATTCGGACCTTTTTTCCATTGAATAGGTGCTGGGTTGCAACAACTGCTTGATTTTGATCGCGCTTCAATGATCGAGTTTTGTCAAGGACTTGGGGAAAAGTCTTTTCGCGCCACACAGTTGTTTCGATGGATCCATCAAAAGGGTGCTCAAAATTTTGATGACATGAGTGATTTGGCCAAGTCACTCAGAGAGCAACTCAAGCTCAAGGCCTTCATCCAAGCCAATCCGCTCAGCAAGAAGCTGGTGTCCTCCGATGGCACCACAAAATGGCTCTTTGATGTGGGGCAGGGCGATTTCATCGAGACCGTCTTCATTCCTGAGAGTGATCGTGGCACTTTGTGTGTCTCCTCTCAAGCTGGATGCGCTGTGGGCTGTCCCTTTTGCTCAACAGGATATCAAGGCTTTAGTCGCAATTTGAGCACGGCTGAGATCATCTCTCAGTTGTGGTTTGCGGAGAGGGAGCTCAGGCTTGAGCATGGCGTTCAAGAGCGGGTCATCAGCAACGTCGTGATGATGGGCATGGGCGAGCCGCTGCAAAACTACAGTGCTTTGGTGCCGGCTTTGAAAATCATGCTCGATGACCACGCGTATGGTCTCTCCAAGAGACGTGTCACCGTATCTACCTCTGGCGTGGTGCCCATGATTGAGCGACTGGGCTTGGATGTTCCGGTGGCTTTGGCTGTGTCGCTTCACGCGCCCACCGATGAGCTCAGAGATCAGTTGGTGCCCCTGAATCGAAAGTATCCGTTGAAAGAGTTGATGCAGGCCTGTCATGGGTATTTGCGCTACGCGCCCCGGGACTTCATCACGTTTGAGTACTGCATGCTCGAGGGCGTGAACGATCAAGTCTCTCATGCCCATGCACTGATTGACTTGTTGCGACCCAAGGGTGGTGTGGCCATGCCTAGCAAAATCAATTTGATTCCTTTTAACCCGTTTAAAGAATCGGGAATGAAGCGCTCCTCGGCAGCCCAGGTCAACACTTTTGCTCAAATCGTGCAAGAGGCGGGCTTGGTGTGCACGGTTAGAAAGACGCGAGGCGACGACATCGATGCCGCCTGTGGTCAACTCGCAGGCGAAGTGGTGGATCGCACGAGCGTTCATGAACGCCGCGCTCGAAATGGGGTCATCCCCATTGAGCCGATATAGTTGGCGTGATCACACCCCTAGGGGTCGTGGTTTTTCAGGATGGGTGTGAATTGAAAATACATGACAATCAATTGTTGAAATTTTTAGGGTTGAGCTTGAAATGAATACATCTGCTGATTTAAAAGGCCCCATTGCTTTGGCTCAACCACGAGCGAGAAACTCTCTGACTGCGCGTGTGGTTTGGGGCAGCAACGTGGTCACTGTGGGGGGTGAGGCACCGGTTCGCATTCAATCCATGACCAACACCGACACGGTTGATGCAGTGGGAACGGCGATTCAGGTCAAGGAATTGTGGCAAGCGGGCTCGGAGCTCGTGCGCATCACCGTGAACACCCCTGAGGCAGCGCAGGCCGTCCCCTATTTGCGAGAACAGCTCGATCGCATGAATGTGGATGTTCCTTTGATTGGAGATTTTCACTACAACGGCCATCGCTTGCTCACCGACTATCCTGAATGTGCCAAGGCGCTCTCCAAGTACCGAATCAACCCAGGCAATGTGGGCAAGGGAGACAAGCACGACAAACAGTTTGCGCAAATGATTGAGGCTGCTGTGCGTTATGACAAGGCCGTGCGCATTGGCGTGAATTGGGGCAGTTTGGATCAAGAGCTGTTGGCCTCTTTGATGGATGAGAACGCGAAAAGGCCTGTTCCCTTTGATGCCAAACAAGTCATGTATGAGTCTCTCATCTTGTCGGCCACACAATCGGCTGAGCGTGCCGTGGAGCTTGGCTTGTCGCCCAATCAAATCATCCTCAGCTGCAAAGTCAGCGGTGTTCAAGACCTGATTGCGGTCTACAGAGAGCTCGCAACGAGAACGCGTCATGCGCTGCATTTGGGCCTCACTGAGGCGGGCATGAGCACCCGAGGCACAGCAGCCTCGAGTGTCGCCTTGGGTATTTTGATGCAAGAGGGCATTGGGGACACCATCCGAGTCTCATTGACTCCCCAGCCCGGAGAGTCCAGAACACAAGAGGTTCTCATTGCTTCTGAGATTGTGCAAGCTTTGGGGCTTCGGCAATTTGTGCCAAGTGTGAGTGCTTGCCCAGGATGCGGTCGCACCACGAGCACCACTTTCCAGGAGTTGGCCAAGACGATTGATGATGACTTGAGGCGACAAATGCCGATTTGGAAACACCAATACCCGGGAGTTGAGGGCTTGAAGGTCGCTGTGATGGGGTGCATCGTCAACGGCCCTGGTGAGAGCAAGCACGCTGACATTGGGATCAGCTTGCCAGGAACGGGCGAGGTGCCTGCGGCGCCTGTCTTCATCGATGGACAAAAGGCAATGACCCTCAAGGGTGAGAACATTGCCCAAGAGTTCCATCAAGTGGTCAATGATTACATCCAGCGCAAATTTGCCCCTCGAGCTTGAGGCAAGTCGAGGGAGCGAGAGTTTTTTTTCGACAAGCGTTGGTTGGACTGGTTTAATAAAGTGGACGTGAGAGAGTTTGAATGACAGAAAAAATAAAAGCCGTCAAAGGCATGAACGATTTGCTCCCACAAGACTCACATCGGTGGGCGTGGTTGGAGGAGCGTGTGTTGGGTTTGATGCACCGCTACCAGTACCTCAACATCAGAACGCCCATTGTGGAGCATTCGGCACTTTTTGTGAGAGGCTTGGGTGAGGTCACCGACATTGTCGAAAAAGAGATGTATTCCTTTGAGGATCGATTGAACAAGGAGCACCTCACGCTAAGGCCAGAGGCGACTGCGGGTGTGGTGCGAGCGGTTGTTGAGAACAACTTGCTCTACGATGGACCTAGGCGCATGTTCTACATGGGCCCCATGTTTCGCCATGAAAGACCTCAAAGAGGACGGTACCGTCAGTTTCACCAAATCGGAGCTGAGGCCATTGGCTTTGGGGGGCCAGAGATCGATGCAGAATTGATTTTGATGGCCCATGATCTGTGGCAAACCTTGGGGCTAAAGGATGTGAGCTTGGAGCTCAACAGCTTGGGGCAGCCCAAGGAGCGTGCAGCCCATCGCTTGGCCCTGATCGATCACTTGCAGCAGCACGAAAGTGTTTTGGATGAAGAGGCCAAGCGGCGACTGCACAGCAATCCGTTGAGGATTTTGGACACCAAAAATCCCTCTATGCAAGAGGTGGTCAACGCCGCTCCCAAATTGATCGATTTTTTGAGCCCTCAATCCATGGCTCATTTGAACGAGGTCAAACGCATTTTGGATGAAAACCACGTGGCCTACACCGTCAACCCACGCTTGGTCAGGGGTATGGATTATTACAACTTGACTGTTTTTGAGTTTGTAACGAATCGTTTGGGCTCACAAGGCACCATTTGTGGGGGTGGGCGTTACGATCACTTGATCGAACAATTGGGCGGCAAGAGCGCGCCAGCCGTTGGTTGGGCATTGGGTGTAGAGAGGGTCTTGGAGTTGCTCCAAGAAGAGGGGTTGGGCTCTGAGCGCCCGGTGCCCGATGTTTACGCCGTGGTGCCCGATTACGAGCACATGCCTTTGGTCTTCAAGACTGTACAGGCCATGCGCCGCATGGGGCTCAGTGTGCAAATGCATGCGCCTGCCACACCGAGCCTTCACACCCTGAGTGAGCAGCAAGGGGAGCATGAGCTCAAGCCCTGGGCTCAACTGGGCAGCATGAAGTCGCAATTCAAAAAAGCCGACGCCTCTGGGGCCTCCTACGCGCTGGTATTTGGTGCTGAGGAGCTCTCAAGAGGTGAGGTGACGGTGAAGTCCCTCAGAGACGGCGTGGGTGCCCAAAAATTAGAATCACTTCAAAACCTCGAGCAGTGGGCTAAAGCCCTACAATCGCATGGTTGACGCGATGGGTGCTGGGCATTGAGCCAAAGTCTCATTCCTCCTTGATGGAGGCCTCGCGCGAGCCTTTATTTTTTAACATTTTTGTCTAAGATCCATCCTATGGCCTCCTCACTCGATCACGAAGAGCAAGATCAGCTCGAAGAAATCAAACACTTTTGGAGCAAGTACGGCTCCCTTTTGACTTGGATCTTGATTGCGCTGTTGGCTGCCTACAGTGGTTGGAACGGCTGGCAATATTGGCAAAACCGCCAAGCCCTGCAAGCCAGTGTCTTGTTCCAAAGTGTGGACCAAGCGGTTGCCTCGTCTGATGAGGCTTTGGTGCAGAGGTCATTGGCCGACATGCAAGACAAGTTTTCCTCTGCCACCTATGCGGCTCACGCCAGCTTGTTGGCCTCTAAATTTTGGTCCGATCATGCCAAACCTGAGTTGTCCAAAAAAGCATTGGTTTGGGTGGTGGATCACGCAAGCGATCCCGGTTTGGTCTCAATTGCTCGCTTGAGGCTTGCATCCTTGGCTTTGGATGGGAAACAAACCCAAGAGGCCAAAGATTGGTTGAAAAAAGAGTTTCCCAAGGCCTTTGAGTCCCTGGCCAACGATCGCATGGGCGACGCGTTGATGCTTGAGCACAATGCTCAAGAAGCAAAGGACAAATACTTGGCGGCTTGGAAGGGCATGACCGAGAGAACACAATACCGACAAATTGTGGAAGTCAAATTGGCCGCATTGGGTGTGGATGTTCATGCCCAGGAGTCTCAACCTTGAATGCGAAACACATGAGCTTTTTGTCTTTTTTCAAGAGCGGTCAACAGGCCAGCTCGCGTTTGCTCTTGGGGCTGTTGGTGTTGGTTTTTTTGGCGTCCTGCTCCTCGCTCAAGAGGCCTGAGCCCAAGGAAGTCACGCTCAGTGCCAAACGGGTTGCTGTCTCCAAAGCCTGGAGTGCTTCGCTCGCACCCATGAACGCATATTTGACCCCTTACTCCAACGCGAGCACATTGGTGTTGGCCTCAGAGAGCGGAAAAGTTCAAGCCCTATCCATCGATTCAGGCAAACCCTTGTGGTCCATTGATTTGAAGACTCCATTGGTTGCGGGTGTGGGTGGAAATGGGGAGCATTTTGCAGTGCTCAGTCAAGACAATCGCTTGATTGTGTTCACCTCAAAAGGGGAACTCTACCGCTTGCCTTTGTTGGCTCAAGGGCTCACGACCCCTTTGATTGCGGGCGAGCGCGTTTTTGTTCTCTTGGCCGATCGTTCGGTTGTCGCCTACGACTTGGCCAAGGGCATCAAACTTTGGTCACAGCAAAGAGCCGGAGATCCTTTGATCTTGAATCAAAAGGGTGTCTTGTTGGCAGTGCATGACACTTTGATTGGTGGGTTTTCTGGTCGCTTGGTGGGTTTAAACCCCAACAATGGCAGCACCAAGTTTGAGACCCCCATTGCAGTACCCAGAGGTGTGAACGATTTGGAGCGATTGGTCGATCTTGTTGCTCCCGTTTATCGCTTTGGCGATGTGGTGTGTGTGAGAGCTTTTCAAGCACAGGTGGGTTGCGTGAACGCAGTCAAAGGCAACTTGCTGTGGACTCGAAGCGCCAATGGAGATTTGGGGCTAGCTGGCAATGCAGATGCTTTGATTGGTGTCGAGAGCAATGGTGTTGTGTTGGCTTGGGCCAGAAGCAGTGGTGAGAGGCTTTGGGACAGCGACCGTTTGAAATACCGTCGATTGAGCGCGCCTTTGGTGACCGATAAGGGCTTGGTTGTTGCAGATACACTGGGCAACGTCTTTGTGATGGATCTCAAGGACGGCTCCGTGGTGCAGCAGTTGAGCCTGTCCGAAGGCGATGTCGTGGGCAGTCCCATTGCATTTGCCAAGGGGTTTGTGGTGGTGACCAAAAAAGGATGGGTTCAGTCCTACGTTTTTGACTGAGGCTTTTTACACCAAGGCTGTCCCATGGCGTCCTTGAGTGAACGGTTCTCTAGCGTGCATCAGACCTGATGAGTGTTGGGTATTGGTGTTGAAAAGCCCTTAGAGGCTTTGTTCTCTTTTTATTGAAAAACCATTGTTGTGAAACCAGTTTTGGCCCTTGTTGGGCGACCCAATGTGGGTAAATCCACGCTCTTTAATCGCTTGACCAAATCTCGCGATGCCATCGTGGCTGATTTTGCGGGCCTCACCCGCGATCGCCACTACGGGGATGCTCGCTTGGGGAGCAAAGAATTCATTGTGATCGACACGGGTGGATTCGAGCCCGATGCGACCCAAGGGATTTACAAGGAAATGGCCAAACAGACTCGGCAAGCCGTGGCCGAGGCCGATGTGGTTGTTTTTGTGGTGGATGCGCGAGAGGGTATTTCCGCGCAAGACTATGACATCGCCAATTATTTGCGCAAGCTCTCCAAGCCCACTTTGCTCGTGGCCAACAAAGCAGAGGGCATGCAAGAGGGTCAGCAATTGGCGGAGTTCTTTGAGCTTGGATTGGGTGGCGTGCACGCTGTGTCTGCTGCTCACGGTCAAGGCATTCGAAGCATGGTGGAATTGGCCTTGGAGCCCTTGCATTTGCCCGATGATGAGGAAGACCTTGACGATGGCCCTAAGGAGGACGGCCCCATACGCTTGGCCGTCGCGGGTAGGCCCAATGTGGGCAAATCCACTCTCATCAACACTTGGTTGGGTGAGGAGAGGTTGGTTGCCTTTGACATGCCTGGGACCACCCGAGACGCCATCCACGTTCCCTTGGAGTACAAGGGGCAGACCTATGATTTGATCGACACGGCGGGCTTGAGAAAGAAAGGCAAAGTGTTTGAAGCCATTGAGAAGTTCTCAGTGGTCAAGACCCTACAAGCCATTGCCTCTTGCAATGTGGTGCTGCTCCTCTTGGATGCCACGCAAGGGGTGACCGATCAAGACGCGCACATTGCTGGCTACATTTTGGAGAGTGGTCGTGCTGTCGTCTTGGCGGTCAACAAATGGGACGCCATCGATGCTTACCAAAGAGAGCTCGTGCAGCGTTCGATTGAGACGCGCTTGGCTTTTTTGAAGTTTGCTTCACTGCACTTTATCTCAGCCATCAAGCGCCAAGGTTTGGGTCCCGTGTGGAGCAGCATCGGGCAAGCGCACAAGGCGGCGTTTTGCAAAATGTCCACCCCCATTTTGACAAGGTTGTTGCTCGAGGCGGTGCAGTTCCAAGCTCCCAAGCGAGCGGGTATGTTTAGACCCAAATTGCGCTACGCTCACCAAGGTGGCCAAAACCCACCGGTGATTGTGGTGCATGGAAACTCGCTTGAACACGTGACCGATTCCTACAAGCGTTTTTTAGAAGGACGCTTCAGAAAAGAGTTCAATTTGCAAGGAACACCGCTCAGAATTGAGCTCAAAACCTCCCACAATCCTTACAAAGAGACCTGATTTGCATGGGCGCTTGAAAGCTGTGGTATCGTGTAGGTATTCCAAGCAATCCAAGTCACTTCAATCGATTCGAACACGGAGAATATCGTGAACAACAAAGGTCAACTCCTTCAAGACCCCTTTCTCAACTTGCTTCGCCGTGAACATGTGCCTGTGTCCATTTATTTGGTCAATGGCATCAAGCTTCAAGGTCAAATTGAGTCATTTGACCAGTACGTCGTTTTGCTTCGCAACACGGTCACACAGATGGTCTACAAGCACGCCATTTCAACCATAGTGCCTGGAAGAGCTGTGAACTTCACCTCGGCCGAGTTGGGCGATGCGCCCTCTGGCGAAGGTGCTTGAGGACACTTGGCTCTTGATCGTCTTCAACGCTTGTCAAAGCAGCTCTTGTCTGTTTTTGTCCTCAACGCCTTGGGTTGACAAACACTTTGTTTGAAACCGCACCTCCTTCCACTGCCCGAGTCATGTTGGTGGGCGTCGACTTTGGGGATCCCCACTTCGATCAAGAGTTGGAGGAGTTGGGGCTTTTGGCTCAAACCGCTGGCTTGGTTCCTGTGCACCGTTTTGTGTGCAAAAGACGAGCACCCGATGCTGCACTGTTTGTGGGCTCAGGCAAAGCGCAAGAGATCAAAGACATGGCCATTGCCATGGATGCACAAGAAATCCTTTTTGATCAAGCTTTGAGTCCTGCACAGCAAAGAAATCTAGAGCGGCACATGGGCATGGCGGTCAACGACAGGACCATGTTGATTTTGGAGATTTTTGCTCAAAGGGCGCGCTCTCATGAAGGCAAGCTCCAAGTGGAGTTGGCGCGCTTGCAGTATTTGAGCACTCGGCTTGTGCGCAGGTGGTCACACTTGGAGCGACAACGCGGGGGCATTGGCACTCGCGGAGGGCCTGGTGAGACACAAATTGAGTTGGATCGCAGAATGATCTCTCAGTCCATCAAGCGCACCAAAGAAAAACTTGAGCGCGTCAAAAAGCAACGCGCCACGCAACGCAGGCAACGAAGCCGAAATGACCATTTGGGTGTCTCCTTGGTGGGTTACACCAATGCGGGAAAGTCAACCCTCTTTAACGCCTTGGTCAAGGCGCAGACCTACGCTGCAGATCAACTTTTTGCGACCTTGGACACCACCACTCGCCAGCTTTATTTGGGCGAGCACTTGGGTGTTCCAACCAGCGTTTCTTTGTCTGACACGGTGGGATTCATTCGAGATTTGCCGCACACATTGGTGGATGCATTTGAGGCAACGCTGCAAGAGGCGGCTCAGGCGGATTTGCTCTTGCACGTGGTCGATGCATCTAACCCCAATTGGGCTGAGCAACTCGTACAAGTGCAAAGGGTGTTGGCCGATATTGGGGCTGCTGAGGTCGAGCAGTGGTTGGTTTTCAATAAAATTGACGCCTTGGAGCACAGTGTGAGACCTGTGAGAATGGTGGATCACTACGAGTTTGAGTCTCGTGAGTTCAAGAGGATCTTCTTGAGCGCTGCCTCTGGCGAGGGGTTGCCCAAGCTCAGGGAAAGTTTGGCGCAATGGGCCTTTGATCAAACCCCACTCAAAGTGGGTGAGCAAACGGCGGAGTTGGGCGTTTTTGAGATGGATCCTATGGGGCGATTGCACTGAAAAAAGGCTGCCTTTGTCCTTTTAGGCGCAACAGTTGCAAATCTGTTGTAATTCCCAAAAAAGAATTGTTTTTGTTGTTCGATTTCTAAGCTTAGGTCCTGTTTGAGTTGAAAATCACAGTTTGTGGCATGTCAGATCGATTGGCTCTTACCCTTTGTCTTGGGGGAACTTGGCTGGTCAACGTGTTCAAATGTCAATGTCTAAGAAAGTAATTCCATTTTCATGAAGTTCACCTTCAATCCAAAACAAACCCTTCGCGGTTGGCTCCATTTGTTTCTTGGTCAAGTTTTGACCCGGTCTTTGGCATTGCTTGAGCGCTTGTCCCCGAGCAAAACGCCCATTCTCACGAATGGACTCTCTCACGGGTCAAAAGATCAACCCCATTTGATGTGGTCTGAGCAAACGCCCAATGATCCTCACTCAAGCGGGGGCCAGCCTCATGAGTCAAGTCCTGAGACACCTCACACCTCAGGTCATTCCCCCCAAACGCCGAGCCCCAAAACGCCCAACAATGGAGCGCCCAGTGGTCCTCCCGACTTGGATGAGTTGTGGAGAGACTTCAATCAAAAAATAGCGGGCTTTTTTGGAGGCAACAAGCCCAATGCATCCCAGCCCAATGGAACGCCTCCCTCAGGTGGATCGGGTTTCACTGGGGACCCCAAGAGTGCCAAGTTTGCTTTGGCTTTGCTTGGGTTGATCGTGTTTTTGGTTTGGATGGGTTCAGGCTTTTTCATTGTCCAAGAGGGACAGCAAGCCGTGATCACTCAGTTTGGCAAGTACCACAGCACTTTGGGTGCGGGATTCAACTGGCGTTTGCCTTATCCCATTCAGCGCCATGAGTTGGTGTTTGTGACTCAAATCAGGTCTGTCGACGTGGGGCGCGACGTGGTGATCAAGGCCACGGGGCTCAGGGAGTCGGCGATGCTCACAGAGGATGAGAACATCTTAGAGATGAAGTTTGCGGTTCAGTACCGCTTGACAGACGCCAGGGCATACCTCTTTGAGAGCAAAAACCCAACCGACGCGGTGATTCAGGCCGCGGAGACTGCGGCTCGTGAGGTGGTTGGAAAAATGCGCATGGACGCCGCCTTGTCTGAAGATCGAGACCAAATCGCACCGCGCATTCGTGCCATCATGCAAAACATCTTGGATCAGTACCGGGTGGGCATTGAGGTGGTGGCCATCAATTTGGAGCAAGGTGGGGTGAGGCCTCCCGAGCAAGTCCAAGCCGCCTTTGATGACGTGCTCAAAGCCGGGCAAGAAAGGGAGAGAGCCAAAAACGAGGCCGAGGCTTACGCCAATGATGTGATCCCTAGGGCTGTGGGTGCTGCCTCTCGGCTCAAAGAGGAGGCCGATGGCTACAAGGCCCGCATTGTGGCTCAAGCCGAGGGTGATGCGCAGCGCTTTCGCTCGCTCTACGCCGAGTACCAAAAAGCACCCCAAGTCACAAGAGACCGCATGTACATCGACACCATGCAGCAAATTTACTCCAACGTCTCAAAGGTGCTGGTTGATACCCATCAAGGTCAAAATCTTTTGTACTTGCCACTGGATAAGATCATTCAACTCACCTCACAAAATTCACCTCCCTCTGGCGTGGGTGGCTCAGGAGGAAGCAGCTTTGCTGGCTCAGCTGGCGCCACTGGGGGCGGCTCCTCTCAGGCGGGCTCAAACGCAATGAATGGGGGCTCTTTGCCCTTCAATTCAGGCGCTTCTCCCGGTTTGGGCGGATACGGTGGCGACTCCAGTGCGAGTGCCAACCCTGGCTCCGTGGATTTGCGCGCTCGCGACGGGCGTGGTCGTGACCGTGATGGTCGTTAAGACGAGAATGAACACTATGCACAAGATTGGTTTTTACATCACCTCAACACTCGTGGCCTTGGCCATCGTGAGCTCCACCATTTTCGTGGTTGATCAGCGTCAATTTGGCGTGGTCTATGCCCTGGGACAAATCAAAGAGGTCATCACCCAGCCTGGATTGAATTTCAAGCTTCCCCCTCCTTTTCAAAATGTGACCTACATTGACAAGCGTTTGCTCACTTTGGACAACGCCGATACAGAGCCCATGCTCACGGCAGAGAAGCAACGCATGGTGATCGATTGGTTTGTGCGCTGGAGGATCACCGATCCATCCAACTTCATTCGCCACGTGGGCTTGGATGAGCAAGCCGGTGCGATGCAATTGGCGCGTGTGGTGAGAAATGCATTTCAGCAAGAAATCAACAAGCACACAGTGCAAGAGTTGCTCTCTGAGAAGAGAGAGACCGTGATGAAAGATGTGAAGGCTGAGGTGCTCAAAAAAGTTCAAGGCGATAAGCCTTGGGGGATTGATGTGGTGGATGTGCGCATGACGCGAGCAGACTATGTGGACACCATCACCGAGTCGGTGTACCGACGCATGGAGGCCGAGAGAAAACGTGTTGCCAATGAGTTGCGCTCAACGGGTGCAGCCGAGGGCGAGAAAATCCGTGCCGATGCAGATCGCCAACGCGAGGTGACCATCGCCAATGCCTACCGCGATGCTCAAAAAATCAAGGGTGAAGGCGATGCACAAGCGGCCAAACTCTACGCCGATGCCTTTGGCAAAGATCCTCAGTTTGCCGAGTTCTATCGCTCCTTGGAGGCCTACAAATCGACCTTCAACAAAAAGTCAGATGTGATGGTCGTCGATCCATCGAGCGATTTCTTCAAAGCCATGCGCAGCTCTGGCTCCTCTGGCAAGCACTGAGGAGTTTGGCTTTGAGCCCCAGGCGTTTAGAGCAACTGCACTTTGGGTTTGAGTGGTTCGCTTGTCTGCACAAGGTGCGCGCGTGACACTCAGTTGGGATACTTTTTTGGCGGCTCTGGCCCTGGTGTTCATCATTGAGGGTGTGTTTCCGTTTTGTTGGCCCAGTCGTTGGAAGGATTTGTTTCAAGAGGTGAGTCAACTCCAAGACGGGCAAGTGCGCTTTTTTGGGCTCATGGCCATTGCCTTAGGGCTTATTTTGGGCTTGATCTTTTGGCACTAGTTTGCACTTGCTCGCTTTGCCCAAGGTTGGATCAAAAGTCGGGCTAGCGCATCAGTCTAGGCTTCAATATCTGGAGGTGTATCGAACATGAACGCAGAGTTGAATCGAGTTTTGGACTCTCAAAAATTACTGGAGCTCACGCAACTCATTGAGTCGCACATCCAAGACCAAAGGTATGCGGGTGCCCAAGTTGCCATGGCACACAAAGGGCGCATCATTTATGAGCAAGACTTTGGCCTTGCCAAACGCCCTGGCCCTCAAGGCGAGTCCTCAGTGCACGCTCACCCTCAGACTTTGTGGCTTTTGTACTCCAACACCAAAGTGATTTTGGCCTGCGCCTTGTGGCGCATGTTGGAGGCGGGCTTGATCAGCTTCAATGCCAAGGTGAGTCACTACCTGCCTGGCTTTGCAAAACATGGCAAAGCAGACATCACGCTCTTTGAGTTGATCACCCATCAAGCGGGATTTCCCAATGCAGAGATCACAGAGCAAGCCTATGGGGACTCGAGTCAAATTTTGCGAGAGGTCTGCGATTTTCGTCTCGAGTGGACTCCTGGCTCTCAAGTTCATTACCACTCTTTGTCTGCACACTGGGTTTTGGCAATGGTCATGGAAGCGGTTTTAGGCGTCAATTTCAAAGAGGCTGTGCGGGCTTGGGTTCTGAAGCCCTTGGGGTTGGAGCATGAGCTCTTCATGGGCTTGGAGGCTGAGCACAAAGCGCGCATGGCTTACCTCTACGAGTGGACGCAGGACTCGCCCCGTGTTTTGAGCGAACGCATGGAGAGTCGCTCTTGGACTTGGCAAAGCTCAGGTGCGCCAGGTGGTGGAGCCTACGGTAGCGCCAGAGGAATGGCCATGCTCTACCAAATGATGGTCCTGGGTGGGGAGCTCAATGGGGTGCTGTTTTTATCACCCAAAACATTGGCTTATTGCTTAAAGGATTACACGGGCGAGCGCGTGGACATGATGCTAGGACTGCCCATGCACCGAGCTTTGGGGCCACACTTAAGAGGCGAGGGCATCAACACCCGAGGACTGGGTACCTTGGCGCACGCTGGCGTGTTTGGTCATGGCGGGGTGGGCACTTCCTACGTCTGGGCGGATCCTTTGCGCGAGTTCTCCTTTGCCTACATCACCAATACCCGTGCTCCTGAGCCATGGCACTCTCTTCGCATGGAGCGCATCAGCAATTTGGTGCATTTGGCACTGTTGTAAGTGGCTGAAGTGGCTGTGGAGAATGTAAAATAACGGGTTTGATGTATCCATGGGTCCTGAAGCTTTTGGGACAGGCGGTTTCATTTTTCTTTTTCTCTATTTCTAGGCACCCCCCTATTTATGTCCTCAGCATGGGTATTACCCGATCATTTGGCCGATGTGTTGCCCTCTGAGGCCAGGCACATCGAGGAGCTCAGGCGTTTGTTTTTGGATGCAGCGCGCTCCTATGGGTATGAGTTGGTCATGCCCCCAATGCTTGAGCATTTGGAGTCGCTCTTGAGTGGAACGGGCTCCAGGCTTGATTTGCAAACTTTCAAATTGGTCGATCAGCTCTCGGGCAGAACGCTGGGTCTCAGAGCCGATACCACCCCCCAAGTGGCCCGCATTGACGCGCATTTGCTCAATCGCAGTGGTGTGTGCAGATTGTGTTACTGCGGACCCGTTTTACACACCTTGCCTGAGAGGCCATACGCCACAAGGGAGCCGCTCCAATTGGGTGCAGAGCTTTATGGCCACGCCGGCATTGAGGCAGATTTGGAAATTCTCGATCTCGCGCTCTCTGGTTTGAAAGCCGTGAATTGTCCTGGTGTCTTGGTCGATTTTGGGGATGCGAGGGTGGTTGGCATTTTGTTGTCCAAAGCCGCTTGTGGATTGGAGTTCAACCAAGAGATGACGCGCGCGCTCTCTCAAAAGGACATCAAAGTGGTCAATCGACTGCTCAAAGACTTCGCTGTCGAGCCAACGCTTGCGCAAGCTTTCAGCGAACTGGTGCACTTGTACGGAGATGTCGGTGTTTTGGATCAGGCGCAAAAAGCTTTTGCCGCATGGCCAGAGTTCAAGCCCGTCATCGATGAGCTGCGTGCTTTGAGTGCTCACTTAAAAGAATCCGTTGTTTTTGATTTGGCCGATGCCAGAGGCTACGGTTACTACAGTGGTGTTCGCTTTGCCATTTACGTTCAAGGCTGCGGAGATGCATTGGTGAGGGGTGGGCGTTACGATGAAGTGGGCGCCATTTTTGGTCGAGCCAGATGCGCGGTGGGCTTTAGCTTGGATTTGAAGGCCTTGGTTGAAGTGGTTCCCAAGCAACCTCGAAAAGCCGCGATCAAAGCACCCTGGGCAGAGGATGAGGACTTGAGGCATGCCATCAGTCATTTGCGCTCTCAAGGAGAGACAGTGGTGTGCGTTCTTCCGGGTCACAGCAGTGAGCTCGATGAGTTCGAGTGTGACCGACAATTGAGTTTGATCGCTGGCACTTGGACTGTGACCCAGCTATGAGGCCAAAGAGGTGATGAGCCTTGTTGGTGTTGTGTGAAACTAGGGCAAGATCAATTTGAGATTTTGCAGGCAATGAATGTGATTGGGCTGTCTTGATGAAAAGCATGAAAAAAACACCTGGACGCAATGTGGTCGTTGTGGGTACTCAGTGGGGTGATGAAGGCAAGGGCAAGTTGGTGGATTGGCTCACCGAGTCGGCCGATGGTGTTGTGCGCTTTCAAGGTGGACACAATGCGGGCCACACACTGGTGATCAATGGCGTCAAGACTGCGCTGCACTTGATTCCAAGTGGCATCATGCGTGAGGGCGTCAAATGCTTCATTGGCAATGGTGTGGTGTTGTCTGTCACCAAGTTGCTCGAAGAGATTGCAGGCCTTGAGGCTGCAGGGGTGAGTGTGCGCGAGCGACTTCGCATCAGTGTTGCTTGTCCCTTGATATTGCCGTATCACACCGCTTTGGATGTGGCGCGCGAGAGTTACAAGGAAAAATCAGGCGGTACCAAGATTGGCACCACAGGTCGTGGCATTGGACCAGCATATGAAGACAAGGTTGCACGTCGTGCCTTGAGGGTGCAAGATTTAAAGGATCCAGCGCGCTTTGCGGAAAAGCTCAAAGAGAACTTGAAGTTGCACAACCACATCTTGACCACTGTTCTTGGCGCTCCTGCGGTGGACTTTGATGTCGTCTTTGAAGAATGCATGGCCTATGCAAGCATCATCGCTCCCATGGTGGCCGATGTGTCCAAAGAGCTCAACGACATGCACGCCAAGGGCGAGTGCTTGCTCTTTGAGGGCGCACAAGGCACCTTGCTTGACGTGGACCATGGGACATATCCTTATGTGACCTCTAGCAACTGCGTGGCTGGCAACGCGGCAGCTGGCTCTGGCGTTGGCCCTGGTCTTTTGCACTACATCTTGGGCATCACCAAAGCTTATTGCACAAGGGTTGGTTCAGGTCCTTTTCCAACCGAGTTGGACTGGGAGACGCCAGGCACAGCCGGTTACCACATGGCCACTGTAGGAGCTGAAAAAGGCGTGACCACCGGTCGTTCAAGGCGATGCGGATGGTTTGATGCAGCACTTCTCAAGCGCTCGGCCCAAGTCAATGGTTTATCAGGTCTTTGCATCACCAAACTTGATGTCCTCGATGGGCTCGATCACATTGAGCTTTGCACCCATTATTTGGTCGATGGCGAAGTGGTGGATTTGTTGCCCCTAGGGGCAGATGAGATCTCCAAGTGTGTGCCAGTCTACGAGACCATCAAAGGCTGGAGCAAGCCCACGGCTGGGGTCACCACTTGGGAAGATTTGCCACTTGAGGCGCAACACTATTTGCGCCGCATTGAGGAGGTGACTGGGGTGCCCGTTCACATGGTCTCCACGTCTCCTGATCGACGCGACACGATGGTTTTAAAGCAACCCTTCTTGGCCGATTGAGGCTTGAGGGCGTGTGCAGAGATTCGTTTTTTTACACTTTGATTATTTTTAAAGGGCCAATGACATGTTGACTGAAGATGGTAAGCACTTGTACGTTTCTTATGACGAATACCACAACCTGATTGAGAAATTGGCCCTCAAAATCCATCACTCCGGTTGGCAGTTTGACAACATTTTGTGCTTGGCCAGAGGCGGCATGAGACCGGGGGACATCTTGTCAAGAATTTTCGATAAGCCTTTGGCGATCATGAGCACGAGCTCCTACCGAGCTGAGGCCGGTACCGTTCAGGGGCACTTGGACTTGGCGCGCTACATCACCACCCCCAAAGGTGAAATCGCTGGCCGTGTTTTGTTGGTGGACGATCTGGCCGACTCGGGCCACACCTTGAAGGCGGTCGTGGATATGCTCAAGCACAATTACGCACCGATCACCGAACTCAAGACCGCGGTCATTTGGACCAAAGGTTTGTCAAGTTTTGAGCCCGATTACTGCACCGAGTACTTGCCAACGAACCCTTGGATTCATCAGCCCTTTGAGGGCTATGACAGCACACGTCCAGAGCAGTTGATTCAGAAATGGACCGTCTGAGTTAAAGCTCCCCTTTGGGGCATGGACTCAACAACTCTCACTTGGAGTGCCCCATGAATCCTGATCAAAAGCACAAGAGCGACTCGACTGGGGTTGGCTCAACGGCGCTCATACACCACGACTACAAAGCCCCTTTGGGCTTTGAGTCGCCTCAGACTCCTGTCTACAAAGCCTCCAGCGTCATCTTTCCCTCTGTTGCTCAGATGCAAACCCGAAATTGGGAAGACCGAAGTGCCTACACTTACGGGCTACACGGCACACCCACGACCTTCACCCTCGAGTCCAAGTTGGCGCTTTTGGAGGGCGGTGAACAATGCTTGCTTTTGCCCAGTGGACTCTCAGCCTTGGCAGCGGTCAATGCGGCTTTGCTCTCAAGTGGTGACGAGGTTTTGGTGCCTGACAATGCCTATGGGCCACTTGTGTCGATGTTGGGTGGCCAATTCAAAAAATGGGGTATCCAAAGCGATCGCTACAACCCGCTTGATGCTCAGGACTTGGCTTGCAAAATCAAGCCCAACACGCGTTTGGTGTGGCTTGAGGCAGCGGGCTCTGTCACGATGGAGTTCCCAGACCTTTTGGCGCTCCTTCGTGTGTGTCAAGAAAGAGGTGTCACAACGGCCTTGGACAACACTTGGGGCGCAGGGTTGGCATTTCAGCCTTTTGAGCTTTTGAGCTCTATGAGCTCAAACTCGGTTGGCAAAGGTGTTGACATCTCGGTTCACGCGCTCACCAAGTACCCCAGTGGAGGCGCTGATTTGTTGATGGGCAGTGTCATCACGCGCGACCATGCCCTGGCCAAGCGACTCTCCAAGTACCATGAGCAATTTGGTCTCGGTGTGGGAGCCAATGATGTGGAGAGTGTTTTAAAGGGTTTGCAAAGTTTGGTGCTTCGCTACGATGCGCAAGACCATGTGGCACGCGCGTTGGCTCGGTTTTTACAAGCTGAGCCCTCGGTGGCCCAAGTGCTGCATCCGGCTTTGAGGGGCTCACCGGGACACGAGCATTGGCGAGCCGTCACGTGCTCGGGGCTGCGCCCTGAGGGACGCGCAGCAGGCATCTTCAGTGTGATTTTCAAGCCCTCCAACAGCGTACAAGCCATCTATGCCTTTTGTGAACGTTTAAAGCTCTTCAAGCTGGCCTACAGTTGGGGTGGCCCGATGAGTTTGGTCATGCCTTATGAATTGGGGTCCATGCGCAAGGGCTCACTGAATCACTTGGAGCAGGGCCATTTGGTCCGTTTTTGCATTGGCTTGGAATCTTTAGAGGACTTGCAAGCCGATCTTTCTCGCAGCTTGTTGGGATTGAGCGCGTAAGTTCAAGCGCCGCGCTTGGCCTGGCTCATGAGGGTTTGGCTGAGCGCTTGAAAATGCGGGATTTCATGCCCTTTGAGTTCATGCACAAGCGCGCTTGGCAGTTGTTTGAAGTTTTTCTTCATCGAGCTGAAATAAGTTGGATCGTAGTGATTGATCAAGAGCGACTCAACGACTTCAGGGATGCGACCCTGTGAAATCAAAGTGCACCAATGGTTCACCATCTCTTGACCCCTGATGGGAGAGAGGGCTTGGAGCTTTTTTTGGAAAAGAACAGGGTCTTCAACCAAATGAGGGTAGTCCTCAATCAAAAGCGAGACTCGAGCGGGTAAGGGCAGATCCACGACATGGCAAGGACTTGCTCGCATGGCATCAATGAGGGCTTGGGGCACGCTCAAGTTGCCCACTTTTTTGCTCTCAGACTCAATGTAGACCACTCGGGAGGGGTCCATGTGATGGAATTGCTCCCAAATCAAGGTGTCAAAGTGTTTCTGTGAGGGTTGGGGCTGATTCGGTGTGAATCCCAAGACCGAGCTTTTGTGTTGGGCCAAGCCCTCCAGATCAAGCACTTGTGCACCTTGGGTTTTGAGCGTTTGGAGCAGTCGTGTTTTACCCGATCCCGTGGGTCCCGCAATCACTTCAAATCTGAACGGGGTGATCAAGCTCTCCAAGTCTTGCATCACCTGGTGGCGAAAAGCTTTGTAGCCGCCTTCGAGCAAGTGAACTTTAAACCCGATTTGAGACAGCACCAAGGAGAGAGAGCCACTTCGATTTCCCCCACGCCAGCAGTAGATGAGGGGTTGCCAACTCTTGGGTTGATCCAAGACGTGGCGCTCAATGTGTTTGGCGATGTTGGCGGCAACCAAGGCCGCACCTTTTTTCTTGGCCTCAAATGCGCTGGTTTGTTTGTACAAGGTGCCAACCAAAATGCGCTCATCGCTGTTCAAGACGGGCCAGTTCACCGCACCGGGCCAATGGTCCAGGGCGAATTCGCCCTCGCTTCGAACATCGATGATGAGATCAAAAGGCAAGGGTGCTTTTGCTGCGCCTTGATTCGTCAAGGGTGCATCGCTCGAGCTCAAAGGCTCTGCAGGTTTGGCACTCAGGGCTTGGGACCAGCGCTGGGTGGCCTCTTGGGCTGGGATCAATTGAACGCTCAATGAAAACTCACAGTCAGAATTTTTTCAAGGCTTGGCCACATGCCCTCCA
>CAIPII010000132.1 GCA_903865035.1 uncultured Burkholderiales bacterium
CCTCAATGTCAAGCAAAGCACGGGCCGTTTTCTTGGGCAAATTGCCCGGCATTTTTTTATTCACAAAGTGAATGATTTGCTCTTTGATCTTTGGTGTTCCAAGACTGGCTGGAGGGGCCTTGGTTTGCTTGCGCGCCAACTTAGAGAGCACGTCGTGTGCCATGCGTTGCACATTCATGCCAACGCTCACCATGGCCGTTCGAGCCAACTTGATGGTCTCTGGATTGGTCGCATTCAACATGAACATGGCCATTGCGTTTCCGGGCCTGAAAGACTTTTGCCCCATTTTTCTGAGCAAGTTCCTCATGTTCATGGAGACTTCACCAAAATCGATCTTCACCGGACAAGGCGACAAGCACTTGTGACAAACCGTGCAGTGATCGGCCACATCTTCAAATTCTTGCCAGTGCTTGATGGAGATCCCCCGTCTGGTTTGCTCCTCATAAAGGAATGCCTCAACCAACAAGGATGTGGCCAAAATTTTAGTGCGTGGGCTGTAGAGCAAATTGGCTCTGGGCACGTGTGTGGCGCACACGGGCTTGCATTTACCGCATCTCAAACAATCCTTGACGCTATCGGCAATGGCGCCAATGTCAGACTGCTGCATGATCAAAGATTCATGCCCCATCAATCCAAAGCTTGGGGTGTAGGCGTGAGTCAAATCCGCATGCCTCAAGTCCTTGTCGCTTGCGTCGGGTGGGAGCAGCTTGCCCTTGTTGAAGTGCCCCATGGGGTCAACGCGTTTTTTGTAGGCCGCGAAAGGCGCAATTTCCTCAGGGGTCAAAAACTCCAACTTCGTGATCCCAATGCCATGCTCACCCGAGATCACACCATCCAAGTGACGAGCCAAGGTCATGATGTCTGCCACCGCTTTGTGAGCCGTTTGGAGCATGTCGTAATCGTCACTGTTCACAGGGATGTTGGTGTGCACATTGCCGTCTCCAGCGTGCATGTGCAGCGCCACCCAAACTCGACCTTTGAGCACTTTCTTGTGAATTGCGTTGCACTCATCCAAAACAGGCTTGAAAGCCTCACCCGTGAAAATGTTTTGCAGCCTCTCTCTGATTTGGGTCTTCCAACTCGCTCTGAGGCTGTGGTCTTGGAGTTGGGTGAACAATGCGTCAAGCTCATTCAACCACCCTTGCCAAAGCGCCCTCACCTCTTGAACGACGATCAAAGCTTCACTCGCACGCTCGTGGATCATCTCATCGGAGACCGCCTCGGATTGCTCCTTGGACTGGGCAAGGGGCAAATGGCCACCATCGAAGAATTCTGCCAACGCGTCACACAATGCGATCTTGTTTTGCAGCGAGAGTTTGATGTTGATTTTTTCAATGCCATCGGTGTACTCTGCCATTCTGGGCAAAGGAATCACCACGTCTTCATTGATTTTGAAGGCGTTGGTGTGGCGAGAGATGGCGGCCGTCTTTTTGCGATCCAACCAAAACTTCTTTCTCGCCTCGGCACTCACGGCCACAAAACCCTCTCCACTTCTGGAGTTGGCAATGCGCACCACCTCAGAGGTGACGCGAGCAACCTCATCGGGATCGTTTCCAGCGATGTCGGCCAAGAGCACCATCTTGGGCAGCCCTCCTCGCTTGCTCTTGGTGGCATAACCCACCGCTCTCAAATAGCGGTCATCCAAATGCTCCAAGCCCGCCAACAAAACGCCAGAGCGCTTTTGCTCTGCGAACATGAAGTCCTTGATCTCCACAATGCTTGGCACCGCATCCTTGGCGTTGCCAAAAAACTCCATGCAAACGGTTCTGGTGTGAGAAGGCATTTTGTGAAGCACCCACCTGGCGCTGGTGATCAAACCATCGCAACCCTCTTTTTGCACGCCAGGCAAACCACTCAAGAACTTGTCGGTGACGTCTTTGCCCAGGCCCTCTTTTCTGAACTTTTGGCCAGGGATCTCTAGACGTTCGACACGAATCGGCGTCACACCATCGGCCTCAAAGTATGCCAACTCAAAGACCACCAGGGCTTGATCGTGAATTTTCCCAAGGTTGTGCCCAATGCGTGTGACCTCTAACCACTTCGCATCCGGCGTCACCATTCTCCAACTCACCAAGTTGTCCAGCGCAGTGCCCCATAAAACAGCCTTCTTGCCTCCTGCGTTGACGGCAATGTTGCCACCAATGCATGAAGCCTCGGCTGAGGTTGGGTCCACGGCAAAAACCAAACCCGCTTCCTCTGCAGCATCTGCAACCCGTTGCGTCACAACTCCGGCCTCACTGAACAATGTGGGCACGGGCTCGGTGAGTCCGGGTAACACTTGGTGCTCAATGGAGGACAAATGTTCAAGCTTTTCGGTGTTGATGACCACGCTTCTCCAAGTGAGTGGAATGGCGCCACCCGTATAACCTGTGCCGCCTCCTCTTGGAATGATCGTGAGCTCGAGCTCAATGCACGCTTTGACCAAGCCCGCCATTTCTTGCTCGCTGTCTGGGGTCAACACCAAAAATGGGTACTCAACCCTCCAGTCAGTCGCGTCTGTCACGTGAGACACGCGTGAGAGCGCATCAAACTTGATGTTGTCCGCTTGTGTGTATTTTTTAAGCGTTTTGAGGGTCTTGCGCCTCAAGGCTTCTACCGTGTCAAATTGAACCCTAAAGGCATCAATGGCTTGCCTTGCGGCTTGGAGCAATTCACCCACCACCAAATCCCGGTCTTGGTCAATTTGCGGCGTTCTTCTGAGCTCAATTTCGTGAATGCGATGAAAAAGCGCCTCGATCAATAATTTTCTTCTGGCGCCGTTGTCCAGCAAATCGTCTTGCAAATAAGGATTGCGCTGCACGACCCAAATGTCGCCCAAAACCTCATAGAGCATTTTGGCCGATCTGCCCGTTCTTCTCTCTTGGCGCAATTTCTCAAGCAGTCCCCACGCACCAGGGCCCAAGACGCGAGAGACGATCTCTTGGTCGGAAAAGGACGTGTAGTTGTAGGGAATTTCACGCAGCCTGGGGCTTTCAGCTGTTGCGTTTAAGAGCAAGTTGTGCGCTATTGGGGCATTCATGGGCAATTGACTTTCGCATCCCTGGGGACTGAAGTAAGAGGGAACCCTTATATTAACCTAGTGAGACTAACCTTTGGCTGGGTACGTGAATGATGCAAGCTAAGAGCTTAGGGCTCAAAAAGTCGTCAAAAGACCCTGTTTGGCCCGTCATTGAGCACAAATGATCACTTGAACTAAATCTTTTGCCCCCAAGGATGGGTCCAAGCCCAATGGAAAATGGCCATTCCAAGGCACACCAGCGCATAACCCAACAAGGAGCCTTCTTGCGCCGTGTACCAAAGCACCCCCAAGTCAAGACCCGCCCCCATCAACAACAAGCCCACAGCGTAGAGGACAACACCCCAAAAACGACGCCTGGGAGCTTTCAAGATGCGCCAAAGCACCATGCAAGCCGTCATGAAAACAACGGGCAGGAAATAATTGAGGACATGAATGAATAGGCTTGTCCAAGTCATGGGATGAATTTTATAATGATGGGATTATGGCAGTCTGGGCTTTGGGCCTCAATCACAACACCGCACCCCTTGATTTGAGGGGCAAGTTCGCCTTCGCCTTGGAGAGCATCCCACCTGTCCTCTCAGGCCTCAAAGCCACCATGCAGCCCCAAGGTGAAGTGGCCCTCCTCTCCACTTGCAACCGCACCGAGATCTATTGCGCAGCCGATCACTTGGCCATGCAAGAAACGTTTCAATGGCTCGCTCAGTCGGGTGGCGTCAGTGCCGAAGACCTCAGAACCCACACCTACAGCCTTCAAGACGAACACGCTGCTCGCCACGCTTTTCGGGTGGCCAGTGGCCTGGATTCCATGGTCTTGGGGGAGCCTCAAATACTTGGACAAATGAAGGACGCCGTTCGCGTTGCCTCTGAGGTCGGGGTGCTTGGCACCACACTCAACCAACTCTTTCAAAGGTCTTTTTCTGTGGCCAAAGAGGTGAGAAGTTCCACAGAAATCGGATCTCACTCCATCAGCATGGCCGCTGCGGCAGTGAGGCTTGCAGGTCAAATTTTTGAAGATTTAAGCCAAGTCAAAGTGCTCTTTGTGGGGGCTGGCGAGATGATTGAGCTCAGCGCCACGCACTTCAATGCCAAAAAGCCCCTTCGCATGGCCATTGCCAACCGAACCTTAGAGCGAGGCGAAATGCTTGCAAGTCACTTCGGGGCAGAGTCAATGAGACTGTCTGATTTGCCCGATCGACTCCACGAGTTCGATGTCGTGGTGAGTTGTACCGCCTCCACCCTTCCCCTCATTGGCCTGGGAGCGGTGGAGCGCGCGCTCAAGAAAAGACGCAATCGACCCATGTTCATGGTCGATTTGGCAGTCCCCAGAGACATTGAGCCTGAGGTGAAATCATTGAGCGATGTCTACCTCTACACCGTTGACGATTTGTCAGGCCTTGTGCAAACTGCACAGGCTTCAAGACAAGCCGCGGTGGCCGATGCAGAGGTCATCATCGATGCCGGGGTTCAGAGTTTTTTAAACTGGATGAGTCAAAGAAATTTGGTTCCCCTCATTCAACAACTGAACTCTCAAGCTGAAGTTTGGCGAGCCAATGAGTTGCAGCGTGTGAAAAAACTTCTTGCCAAAGGCGAGTCGGTGGATCAAGCCCTTGAGGCATTGGCCAAAGGGCTCACGCAAAAAATGCTTCACGGCGCCATGGCTCAATTGAATGCGAGCGACCCCAACGCTCGTGAAAAGGCCAAAGAAGCGGTAGAGCAATTCTTCTTAAGAGACGCGCACTCGCGTTAGCTGCTCTCTTGCTGGCTAGACTCCAAGCCAACATGCCCTGGAGTCCATCACTCCTGATGTGCATCAAAACCTTTGCACCACTTCAAGCCCCTTTCTTTTGATATCTGTGAACACGATCCTTTTATGATGAAACCTTTCATGCACGCTCAACTCGAGCGCTTCGCACAGCGCTTGGAGGAGCTTGACTTTCTCTTGTCCAAAGAGGACATCATGCAAGACATGAAACAATTTTTGGTCCTCTCAAGAGAACATGCCGATGTGGCCGTCATCGCATCCCGGTGGTTGCGCTACCAAGACTGCCAACGTGAGGCAGAGTCTGCGCAAAAGATGCTGAGTGAGATGAGCGGTGAAGACGCAGAGATGGCGGACATGACCCAAGAGGAGATTCAAAGCTTGGAGCGTGAACGTGAGCAACTGGAGGCCGAATTGCAGCGCTTGCTCTTGCCCAAAGATCCCGATGATGCGAGAAACGCATTTCTTGAAATCCGTGCCGGCACAGGTGGCGACGAGTCTGCCCTCTTTGCTGGGGACTTGCTGCGCATGTACATGCGTTACGCTGAAAAGGTAGGCTGGAAATGTGAGCTCATCAGCGAATCTGAGAGCGAACTGGGGGGCTTCAAAGAAGTGGTCTTGCGCATTGAGGGAGATCGCGTCTATGGCGCCTTGAAATTCGAGTCCGGTGGTCACCGCGTGCAACGCGTACCCACCACAGAGTCGCAAGGCAGAATTCACACCAGCGCATGCACCGTTGCCGTGATGCCTGAGCCCGATGAACACGCAAGCGTTCAAATCAACCCCGCCGATCTTCGAATCGACACCTACAGGGCCTCAGGCGCTGGGGGTCAGCACATCAACAAAACAGACTCTGCGGTGCGCATCACCCACATCCCAACAGGCATCGTGGCCGAATGCCAAGACGACCGCTCTCAGCACCGAAACAAAGCCAAAGCGATGCAAGTGCTCGTGGCTCGCATTCAAGAAAAGGACCGCCTGGAGAGATCCATGAAAGAGGCCGCAACCCGCAAGGGCCTCATTGGCAGTGGAGATCGCTCGGACCGAATTCGCACCTACAACTTCCCCCAAGGCAGACTCACCGATCACCGCATCAACTTGACACTGTACAAATTGTCCCAAATCATGGAGGGCGACTTGGGTGAAGTGCTCTTGGGACTTCAACACGCTCAGGAGAGCGAACAACTCGAAGCCCTTGAAGTTGGGGGCTTGACCCATGGCGCTTGATGCATTTGCCCTCTTGAGACCCAAGCCATGAGCTTCATCGCATCCAAGCCCGTGAGCATTGAGCAATCCCTCGCTTGGGCACAAGAGAGTGGCGTGACTCGCTTAGAGGCTCAGCTTTTGCTGCTGCACGCTTTGAAGCGCCCCTTGAACGAGAGGGCTTGGCTATATGTGCACGAATCAGACCTCTTGGAGCCCGCGACCCATTTGAGCTTCCAAGATTTTGTCATGAGACGCTTGGGGCATGAGCCCACGGCTTACATCACAGGTCAAAAGGAGTTTTTTGGCTTGACCCTCTCCATTGACACACGGGTCTTGGACCCCAGAGCAGACACGGAAACCTTGGTTGAATGGGCGCTGGAGATCTTGCGCTCAAGCAAGGACTCTCTTAGCAGTCGCGCTTCAAGCGTCTTGGATTTGGGCTGCGGCAGTGGCGCCATCGCGCTCTCCATCAAAGCCCATTCAAAAGAATCACATGTGAGCGCAATTGATCAAAGTTTGGGAGCACTTGAAGTGGCGCAAAAAAACGCCAACGCACTGGGTCTTGACATTGCCTTCAAGCAAAGCTCTTGGTTTGAGCGCTTGGTGGGTGAGCGCTTTGATGTCATCGTCTCCAATCCACCCTACATCGATTCCAATGACCCCCATTTGGCACTTTTGCAACACGAACCTCAAGGCGCGCTGGTGAGCGCCAAAGCGGGCTTGGCCGACATTCAAAAAATCGTGGAATCCAGCCCCAAGCATTTGAGTGAGGGCGGATGGCTTCTTCTCGAACACGGCTTTGAGCAGGCGCAAAACGTGTCCAAAATGCTGCTAACGGCTGGCTTTGAGGACATCCAAACCCGTTTTGACCTCGCGGGCTTGCCCAGGTGCACGGGTGGACAACTCAAA
>CAIPII010000133.1 GCA_903865035.1 uncultured Burkholderiales bacterium
CAAGAACATGAATCCTCAGGCGCAGAAGTTTTTGACCGAAAAACTCACGACCGCCTTTCAAGACCCCAAGTTCAAAGGGAAAATCTTGGACCAAGGAGCTGAGACCAATACGGATTCACCCCAGGTGATCAGCGAGAGGCTGGCCGCAGAGTTCAAGGTCTACACCCAGCTCTTCAAGGAAGGTGTGATCACCCTAGAGTGATTGCGCAAATGGGCATTGCATACCCACACGACGGATCGGCTCAAAGTTGATCCGCTAAAATTCAAATTCACAAAGGAAATTTCATGAAATTATGTCGTTACAACGAGGGTTCAGTGGGTTGGGTCGATGGACACACCGTTTACCCAGTCTCTGGAGCTCTCGCCGCATCAGGTCTACCAGCACATGCAAGCATGGAAGAGACCATTGCTCACTTGGTCAATCACCCAGGAGAAGTTGCCAAAATCACCGCCCACAAAGATCATGGCATTGAGTTGTCAAAGGCTCATTTGCTCTCACCCTTGATCAATCCTCCTGCAGTGTGGGCCGCTGCTGCCAACTACAAGGCGCACCAAGCGGAGATGATTGGTCGAGTGGGTTCTACCGATCGTTCAGCCCTAACCCCAGATGAATTGATGGCTGAAATCTTTTTAAAGCCCAATTCATCCATCACTGGTCCCGGTGGACCCGTGATATTGCCCAAGGTCTCAAAGCACGTTGACTTTGAATGCGAATTGGCTGCTGTCATTGGTAAGACCGCCAGGAATGTGAGTTCCAAGGATGCGCTCGACCACGTGTTTGGTTACACCATTTGTTGGGACATCAGTATCCGTGACCCATGGGGTATTGGCCGTCAAAATACCCGCAACATCAGAAAAGGGTTTGATACCTTCTGTGGTTTGGGGCCTTGGATCGTTTCTGCTGATGAAATCAAAGATCCTCACGTTTTGAACATCAATGTTGAACAAAACGGCAAAAATGTCATGAAGGCCAACACTTCAGACATGATCAATGATTTGCGTGAATTGATCCGTTTTCTCTCAAGCGTTTGCACCTTAAAGGCAGGCACTGTGATCACAACGGGTACACCCGCTGGAGTTTCAAGGCTTGCCCATGGAGACCATTTGAAGGGCACCATCGATGGCATTGGAGCCATGGAATTGCAAGTGATCAACGAAGTTTGATGTTTTGCTGGTTCAAAAAAACGGGGACCCTGGGTCCCCATTTTTTTTGACCATTGAATGCTCGCTAAGTGCCAGCGGGGTGCTTTGCTGAAAGACACCCTTTGGCACTAGACGATGCATCAAGCCTCGCCCCAAACCTCTTGTGCCGTTTCAATGACCAAACGAAGTTTTTTGCGTTGCTCTTCAACTTGGATGTTGTTGCCGTGAATGGTGCTTGAGAATCCGCATTGTGGGGATAGCGCCAATTGCTCCATGGGAGCGTATTGTGCAGCTTGATCGATGCGACGCTTCAAGTCGTCTTTGCTCTCCATCGTGCCCAGTTTGGTTGTGACCAGTCCGAGAACCACGATTTTGTCTTTGGGCAAAAAACGCAAGGGCTTGAAGTCTCCGCTCCTGTCGTCATCGTATTCCAAGAAATACGCGTCGATGTTCATCTCCGACAAGAGTGCTTCGGCCACAGGTTCATAGTTCCC
>CAIPII010000134.1 GCA_903865035.1 uncultured Burkholderiales bacterium
ACGTGTTGTATGTGAATGGCAATGAAGCCGATTATTTGCTCACCAAAAACACCAATGGCTACATCGATGTGGATTGTTTAACGGGAGCCACACAACTCACGACCGCGATCAAAGGGGTTGAAGCCATTCAATTCAATGACAAACTCCTCGCATTACCTGCCACTCAAACTGATTACAAAACCGTTGCCGCTGAAACTTTTATAGGTTATGCCCCTTTGAGTAAGGTTGATTATTCTCATACCGCTCAAAATGTTCCCGTACAGCATGCTTCCACAAATTACACCGTTTCCAAAAGCGGCAATTTGTATTTGGTTCTTGATAAAGTGGGCTCAGGTGGCCAAGACATCTTACAAGCCATTCAAAGGATTCAGTTCAGCGACTTGAGTGTCTCTCTTGACCTTGATCCCTTGCAGTCAGGAGGCGGCACGGCCGAGATCTTGGGTGCAATTTTTGGCGCAACTGCGCTTGCTAAAACGGACTATGCTGGCATTGGCATTCACTACCTTGATCAGGGCATGAGCTTTGCGAATTTGATGCAATTGGCTTTGAATGCCAAATTGGGCCCCACGTTCACCAATGCACAAGAGATTGAACTCTTGTATCAGAATGTCTTGGGAGTGAATGCGAGCACAAGCGATGTGAACGCTTGGTCGGCACAAATTCAATCGGGTCAATACACTCAGCTGAGTTTGGCGGTGATGGCCGCTCAAAGTGCGCTCAATGTGTCACACATCAATTTAACGGGTTTGACGCTACACGGCTTGCCATTTTTACCCTTTGCGGGTTGAGGCATTGAGGGAGATGGCCCTAGAAGGGGAGTTTCTCAACGGGTCGCTTCTTTGCTGGGTTTGCTCCAAGTTCTCAGTTTGCCTGGATTGAGCAGTCCTTGGGGGTCGAGTTGGTCTTTGAGTCTTAGTACATCGGGATTCAATTTGTTGCCCGCTTTGCCGTCCTCAAGTGTGTAGACGTGTGGGTTGTTGATTTGAACGCCATGATCTCTGTGGATTTGCATGATTTCGTTGAGTCGCTCTTCAGTGCTGAAGCGAATGATTTGAAGGCCACTGCAATTCATGACGCCTTCCTTGGTTCGGATGAACTCCAAATGCATCATCACTTCTTGCTTGAGTTCTTTCTCTAGTGCTCGAACTTGCTCCATGTACTTGGTGGGATCAAATCCGCTTTGAATGTAGGTGAGTGTTTTGTCAACCTTTAGCGCTTGCAAGGTGGTGTGATTCCATGTGAGCTCGATCAAAGTTCGGTTTGAGCTTTGAACCTCTTGGGCTGTTTTCAAATAGCTCACCTCTCCATGGTGTCTCAATGCCAATGCTTTCATGGGTTCACAAGAGGAGGGTGCCAGCACCAACACCACGGCATGACAGCCCTTGGGCAGGTGCGAGGCAAACGTGGTGAAGTAACCAGGAATGGGGTCGGCCATGAAGGCGACTTCTTTCTTTAGGTATCCTGCGCCGGTGGCAAAGTCGTTGGCGAAGTTCAGTGCATGATCAAAGTCATTGAAGACAACAATCGCCTCAGACCACTCCACAAGTGGGGCGAGCGAGAATTCAATTTCAAGCACAATTCCATTGGTTCCATAGGTGTGGTGCGTGAGCAAAGCTTGGGCATCTGTGAGCTCTTGCACCTCAGGCTCTTTGTCCATGGACATGACACGCACTTTCAAAATGTTGCCTGGTGCTGCGATGGGGCCGTAATTGATGGAGCCTGCTCCACCAAATCCTCCACCATAAAGGCCACCCAAAGTCGCACTCCTGAAGGTGGAGGGAATCCAGCGCAATTCAAAGCCATGTGTTTTGGCGATTTTGTCAAACTCGGAGAGTCGAATGCCAGTTTGAGACCTGGCCACACCCTCTCGGATCCAAAGCACTTGGTTGTAGGCACTCATGTCCATCACAATGCCTTCTTGGAGCGGAATGCATTGGCCATAGTTGCCAGTTCCCGTGCCTCTCAATGTGAGGGGAACTGCATGTGTCGCGCAAAGGGACACCACTTTCTTGATTTCTTCTTCACTTTTGGGTCTGACGACAGCTTGCGCTGTTTTGTCTGAGAGTTGTCGCTTGAGCACGGGACTGTACCAAGAGAAATCTTGCGAGAGTTTGTGCACCCGGGTCGGTTCTGTGATCCACTCAAGATCGCTCAAGTGTTGTGAGATGTCGTGTGCATTCATGAGGTGTCAGTTCCTGGGTTTAAATGAGTGAGGGCAAAAAGAAGCATTGCAGCCCCAAAGAAAATGTCAGTGCCAGATCAAGCGCAAGTCTGAAACCTTGTGGACTCAAGCACTCAACGGATCACTCTTCTTTGATCTCGCTGGCGTGCCAGCCACCCAAGGCCATCTTGGACAGCCACGCCATGGAAGCAAAAAGCACCACACCTGTGAGTGAGATGAGAAAGAGAGCGGCAAACATTCTGGGAATGTTCAACTGAAAGCCAGCTTGCAAAATTTGAAAGGCCAGTCCTGAGCCAGATCCTCCAGTGCCCGCCACGAATTCAGCCACGACTGCACCAATGAGGGCCAAGCCACTGGAGATTCTGAGTCCACCAAAAAAATAAGGCAATGCGCTGGGGATTCTGAGTCGAGTCAAGACTTGCCAGCGGGTGGCGCGGTTGAGTTTGAAGTAGCTCAGCAAATCTGGCTCCACACTTTTAAGACCCAGGGTGGTGTTGCTGATGATGGGAAACAAGGCCACCAAGGTCGCACACAGGACCATGGAGAAGGTGGTGTTTTTTACCCAAATGATGATGAGCGGTGCAATGGCGACGATCGGAGTCACCTGAAGCAGTACCGCATATGGAAATAGGGTGGTTTCGATGAATTTATTTTGAACGAACAAAAATGAAATCAACACCCCCAAGAGTGTGGCCAATCCAAAGGCCAACAGTGTGATTTTGAGGGTCACCCAAAGGGCCAACGCAAGTGGTAGCCAGTCCTTGATGAGCGTTTGAAGTGTGAGTAGGGGTGATGGAACCAAGTAAGGAGGTAACTCCAAAGAGGTCACCATGCCTTGCCAAGCCCCAAGGATGACCAGGCCCAGCAAGAGGGGGTAGAGGATGCGTTGAAGCGTGAGCCTTTTTTGCTCAATCGCATTGGCTTGGGATGAGGTGGGCTCACTCATGCGGCAAGATCCTCCTCTGAGTGGCTGGCTTGCTCTAAGCTTTGTTGCAAGGCTTGGGCTTGTTGCATGAAGCGCTGCGTGACCATGAAGTCGGTCTTTCTGGGGTAGGGCTCATCGATTTTGAATTCACGCATGATGTGCCCTGGACGCGCTGCCATCATCACAACGCGGTTTGAGAGAAATACAGATTCGTGAATGGAGTGGGTCACAAAAATGACGGTTAAATTCTTCTTGGCCCAAAGCTCGAGCAAATCGGCATCGAGTTTGTGTCGAGTGATTTCATCCAAGGCACCAAAGGGCTCGTCCATCAAGAGCAAGTCGGGCTCAGTGACCAAGCCTCTTGCAATCGAGACCCTCATTTGCATGCCACCAGAGAGGGCTCGGGGGAGCGAGTGCTCGAACTTGGACAAGCCCACCAATGCAAGGGCCTCCTTGACTCGCTCTTGTGCTTGCTTTTTAGGGATGTTTGCCAAGTCAAGGGGCAGTCTCACGTTGGTCGCCACATCGGCCCAGGGCATGAGTGTGGGTGACTGAAACACAAAAGAGATCTTTCGACCCAATTGATCGAGTTGTCGTATGGGGTGACGCCACAAAAGAATCTTGCCATCGGTGGGCTCCAAGAGGCCCGCAATCATTTTGAGCAAGGTGCTTTTGCCGCATCCCGAAGGACCCAAGAGGGTGACAAATTCACCCTCTTGGATGGTCAAATCGACTGGTAAAAGTGCTTGGTAGCCATTGGCGTAGGTTTTGTTGGCCGATAAAACCTCAACCGCAGGCTTTTTTTCAGAGTGATTCATGCATTCATTGTATCTGAGGCACCATAACCGGTCGTTTTAAACCAGAGAAAGTTCAAGGCAAAACTTTTAAGTTTTTAACAAACTCAGTGGTGTAGGTCTCAGAGAGTTTCACCTTGCTGGGGTCGATCAGCTTGGTGCTCACGAGCATGTCATAACTGGCCTTGGCTCTGGCGTCAGTGATGATGCCAATGCCTAATTTTTGAGCATCGCCAGAGGTGATCATGCCAGCCTCTTTGAGCTTGGTGACACTGTAAGCGAGCTGCTCATCGTTCATCTCAGAGTTGTCCTTTTTGATCAAAGCGTTTCCAGGCGCTGGATCTTGCAGATAACTCTTCCACCCCTCCATGGAGCCTTTGACAAATGCGGCCACTGCAGCCTTGCGTTCCTTGACCGTTTTGTCCATGCAAGTGATGGTGGTGGCGTAAGCAGGATAGCCCTTGTCACTGAACATCAGTACGTTGGCTTTCACGCCGGCCTTTTGAATGGCAAAGGGCTCCGAGGTCAAGTAACCTTGTTGGGACAAATTCTTGTCAGCCACAAAGGGCTGAACATTGAAGGTGTAGGGGCGAGCTTGGGCGTCGGTGTAGCCATATTTTGCTTTGAGCCATGGCCAAAAGCCTTGATGAGCAGACTGGGCGATCAAAATGGGTTTGTCTTTGAGGCCTTCAAGACTTGTGACATCCTCATGCGCAATCAAGACTTGTGGATCTTTTTGAA
This sequence comes from uncultured Burkholderiales bacterium, assembly GCA_903865035.1. GTDB lineage: Bacteria > Pseudomonadota > Gammaproteobacteria > Burkholderiales > Burkholderiaceae_C > Limnohabitans. The sequence continues at coordinate 4,643 of CAIPII010000134.1, forward strand.
ACGCTGCAGCCACATTCACAACGGGTACACCGCCTTCACGAATTTGGATCATTTGCAAGTCACTCGCGCCCATGACGCAATCGGCTTGTCCGGCCGCCATCAATTGAATGATGTTGACTTGGGGGCCGCCCATTTTGATGGTGACATCAAGACCGTATTTTTTGTAAATCCCAGTGGCCACCGCCTGATAAAAGCCACCATGCTCGGCCTCGGCAAACCAGTTGGTCATATAGACAAATTTTTCTTCAGCCTGTGCTGCAGGTGTGAGTGCCATGGCGTTCATGAACAAAGCACCAGCGATCACAGCGGAGCTCTTGCTCATTGATTTTAAAAAATGTTTCATCTATAAAACTCCCTCGATTTAAGAAATTGAAAAACTCAAAGAAATACAAGCACAAATTAGACCAGATTACTCACCAAACTGGGTCAAATCCTGTGCCAAGGATTGGCTCAGCAGTTATGGTTTGTCTTGTTGGATGAAACCGTCAAAGTGAGTTCTCTCCCAAGTGGCTTCAACCCTTGGTGCCCACTGCAGGTGGTGCAGTTCCTCGATGGCCTGCGCCCAACTGATGGCGAGTGAATCAAGGATGAGGTGGCCTTGCTCAGCGGTGGCCTCTGTGGGGTCACCAATGATGCCGCTGGGTCCAAAGTCGCGAGCGCTCCAAGCGCAAGCAGGTCTGCCGTCTGTGGACAAAAGGGTGGAGGGAAAGACAGGTGGATAGTTGGCCACGGCTTTGTCCATGTGAACGGTCTCAGGTGCCAGGGCCAAGACAATGGCGGTTTCTGCGTGGCCTGCGTGCATGGCCAATTTTTTTTCAGTCTCCGATAAAAACTGTCCTGCAACATTGGGCATTTTCCAAGTGAAGCTTGGAACCACAATGAAGTCGCCATGTCGAAGCCTCAATTCTCTGGCGGCCATCTCCATGACCTGAGGTTGACCCCCGTGTCCATTGACGATCAAGAGCTTTCTAAAGCCTGCTCTGTAGACCGACTCGCCAATTTCATTCATGGTGGCCAAAAGGGTCTCCCCTTTGAGGGTCATGGTGCCAGGGAAATGCAAATGCTCCTCTGACTTTCCATAAGTGATGGGCGCCATGGCGAAAGCGGGAATGTGCTCAGGCAGTTTGGCCAGAGCATGGCCCACAACGCCTGCACAAATGAGCGTGTCAACGGCACAAGGCAAGTGTGGGCCGTGTTGCTCCGTAGCACCAGTGGGTAGCACGATCACGGTGTTTTCTTTGTCTGGCAAATCGACGATCTCTGTCCAGCTGAGGTAGGGGAGAAAACGCTTGGGAGGGTTGTAGCCGTGAATCATGTGATCATTGAGTGTTGGTGAAAGAGTGAAGGACTCACTTGGAAAGGGGTATGTATGCGCTGGCTTCGACCTCGATCAAGATGTCCTCACTGGGGAGCATGCCCGAGACCTCTACCACTGTGGAGGCTGGAGAGGGTCCCGTGAAAAAGAGGTTTCTCACTCGACTGTACAAAGGGAAGTGGTCCAAGTTTTTGAAATATTGAACCAATTTGAAAACGTCATTCATCTCACCGCCCGCATCCTCAACGGTTGCACGGATGCGATCCAAAACGTACCAACTTTGCGCCAAAATGGGTCCTTGTTTGAAATCGCTAGAGAATTCCCCGCTTTGTCCAATCAAAGCACGCGCCTCACTTGGAATGTCACCAAATCCTTTGACAATCAGTCCAGCCTTGGGGTCCACGGCAATGATGCCTGACAGAAAGACAAAGTCTCCCACGCGCCGATAAGGCGCATAGCGAGCCAATGGTGCAGCGAGCTGAGGCTTAGAGGGGGTGGTCATGTTTTGGGCTCCCAAGAGGGTGACAAAATGCCAGCACGAATGATTTGTCTTGCATGTGTTTGTGAGGGAAAGCCAGTGGCGTTGGCTTGGGTAAAGCAGATCAAATCGGCTGGTGCACCGACTCCAAAAGGCATGTGAGGCGGCGGGGATATTTTTGAATGTATCCACTCTGGGCGACACAGGAGCTCAGACCATTCATCAAACGCTGGGCTCAATTGGCCCATCGGAACGCCTACTGAAAAAGCCTCCATGGGGTCATAACTGCCCATGGCGCAAAAAGGATCTTGAACGTTGTCGCTCGCGATCAGCACGGGTATGCCTCTGGCTCTGGCTTCTTTGATGAGGGTCATGCCACGCATGCGAGGAGTGCGATCGGTTTGAGCGTCTTGTAAAAACAAATTGGTGATGGGCAAGGTGACCAGTGTGATCCCAGCTTTGGCGACTTGGTCCAATGTGTGGTGCGACTCATCCTCAGGCATTTGGGACAAAGCACAAGTGTGACCGCAAACCACTCGGCCCGAAAAGCCAGTCTCTAGCACTCTTTTGGCGATGACCTTGAGTCCCTGCGCATGCGCATTGAGTTCTTCATCCACATGCAAATCCAAATCGAGTTCATGGGTTTGAGCAGCAAAGAGCAAATTCTCCAATGCTTCAGCATCCCAGTTGCTGCTGTGTATGAACCCACCCAGCATGGCCCCAGGGACTCGGTTTTGGGAGGCTTTCACATTTTGCGCCAAGAAAAGCGCATCGTCCTTGTTTTTGAAAAGCGTCAATGGAATCAAGGCCACTCGCTCCAAACGGATTCGATCCATCCAAGATTGACTCAATTCATCCAACACGCGCCACGCCAAGGGCATTTGTCCTGGCTCCCAGCAGTCGCAATGGCTTCGAATGTGCGTGACTCCAGTCGACCAAGCCATGCCCAAGGCTTGGCTGGCTCTTTGTTTAACGTCCTCAGGGGTCCATGCGGCTCTGTCGTGCATCATGGCTTGGATGGCATTCAACAGTCCTGGTCCAACCGGTCCCATTCTGGAGAGGGTCAATGTTTTGTCCAAGTGGGTGTGTGCGTCAACCAAGCTTGGAAGCAGCAAAGCACCCTCCAAATCCAAG
>CAIPII010000135.1 GCA_903865035.1 uncultured Burkholderiales bacterium
AGTTACCCCCCAACATCAAAGTGAGTCCCATCGAGCCCCACCAAACGCTCACCCAAATGCTCTATGACGGCGAGATCGATGCCTTGTACACGGCTCGCATGCCATCTTCATTCTTAAAGGGTGATGGAGTCGTCAAGAGGCTGTTTGACAACTACCAAGAAGTGGAGCGTCAGTACTACAAAGACACCTCCATTTTCCCAATCATGCACACGGTGGTGATCAGGCGTGAAGTTTATGAGGCGAACCGCTGGATTGCGCAATCCCTCACCAAAGCATTCATTCAGGCACAACAAATGACCTATGAAGCGCTCAACGAGACTGCAGCTTTGAAGACGATGCTGCCCCATTTGACCGCACACGTTGAAGAGGTCAAGCGCGAATTTGGTGACGATTGGTGGCCTTACGGTTTAGAGAAAAACGTAAAGACGCTCGAGACCTTTACACGCTATCACCACGAGCAAGGGCTCTCACCCAAGCGACTCCAAGTTGAAGAGCTGTTTGCGCCTGAGGCATTGGAAGCATTCAAGATCTGATCGAAGACGCGAGCCTCGAGGAGCCAATCCTCGAGGACTGCTTGGGGCTCACCCACCCAAAAAGACACTCTAGGGGCGACGGTAATTGACCTGGAGCTTTTGCCAATAGGCGTCGCTCAAATGACTGAGGTGCACCGCACCGCCCGTTGAGGGCGCGTGCACGAAGCGCCCCTTGCCCACATAGATTCCTGCATGGGTGGGAGTGGGTCCTGATCCAAAAAAAATCAAGTCCCCTGTTCTTCTTTGCTCTGGCAAAACTTCTACGCCCCAGGCTCTGAGTTGCGTCACCGTGCGTGGCGGCTTTAGATGGGTTTGGTGAGTCATCACGTAACCGATGAAACCACTGCAATCAAATCCTGTATCGGGCGTATTTCCCCCCCACCGATAGGGGGTACCGACCAAACCAAAAGCAAACAAAGCGAGCTCTTGCGCTTGGGACTCACTCAAGCGCTCTCCAAGGATGCCTTGCGCACCATCTTGCGTGGCCTCACGTAAGACTCCCACATGAGTCGCTGAGCCAGGGTTGGGTGGTGTCGAGCATGAAACCAGGGCCAAAGCGCACAGACATGTGAGCCAAGCCTGCCCAATGCGCCTGGCCAAGCTCGCTCTCACCCTAGTTGGGTCAATCTCTATCAATTTCATTTACCAATCACACCTTTTGCGCGTGTCTCGCGCCATCGCGTTAGGGGTTGATTATGATTGAGCTTGACGACAAAGTCCAAAAACCCTTAGAAAAACCCAAACCATGACATCAACCGCAAACGCCAAGAACTTACCCCTTCACCGCATTCGAGTCTTGGACATGAGCCGCATTTTGGCGGGTCCTTGGGCCACTCAAACCTTGGCAGACTTGGGCGCAGAAGTGATCAAGGTCGAGAGACCCGTGCACGGGGATGACACCCGAAGCTGGGGGCCCCCTTTCCTGCAAGACCCGCAAACGCAGCAAAGTGCAGATGCGGCTTATTTCATGACCTGTAACCGTGGCAAAAAATCCATCACGATTGATTTCACACAAAAAGCAGGGGCCGACTTGCTGCGCGAATTGGTGCTCAAATGCGATGTTTTGATTGAGAACTTCAAAGTCGGTGGACTTAAAAAGTACGGCCTTGACTATGAAAGCCTCAAAGCCATTCACCCTGGACTCGTTTACTGCTCTATCACTGGATTTGGCCAAGACGGGCCCTACGCAGAGCGGCCTGGCTACGACTTTTTGATCCAAGCCATGGGAGGCCTCATGAGCATCACTGGAGAGAGAGAAGGACGCCCCGGAGGAGGACCTCAAAAAGTGGGAGTGGCCATCACCGATGTGATGACAGGCTTGTATTCGAGCATCGGCATCTTGGCCGCTTTGCGCAGCAAAGATGAAACCGGCTTGGGGCAGCACCTCGACATCTCGTTAATGGACGTGCAAGTTGCAGCCTTGGCCAATCAAGCCTCGGCTTATTTGGTGACACAAAAAGTGCCCGAACGCTTGGGCAACGAGCATCCATCGATCTCTCCCTACCAATCCTTGCCCGCCAAAGATGGTCATTTCATTTTGGCCGTCGGCAACGACAGTCAATTCAAAAGCTTTTGCCAAGCCGCAGGCCACCCCGAACTCGCACTCGATGAGCGTTTCACCTCCAATCGCGCACGTGTCACTCACCGCGAAGCGCTCACCCAAGCGCTTGAAGCCATCACCCGCACACGCACCATCGACGACTGGACGCAAACCATGGAACGTGCCAATGTGCCGTGTGGCCCCATCAACACCTTGGACCGAGTGTTTGCCGACCCCCAAGTGCAGCACCGTGGCTTACACGTGGAACTGCCCCACGCACGCTACGGCAGTGTGCCAAGCGTGGCCAATCCCATTCGCCTGTCGCAGACCCCCATCCAATACGACAAAGCCCCACCCGAACTGGGCGAACACAACCATGCCGTGCTGCGAGAACTCTTGGGGCTCAATGAGGAACAAACCAAGACCCTCCAAGCCCAAGGCATTGTCTAGACACACAGCAGCGCAAAACACACTTGTCAGACCCCAAGATTCGCAATATACTGTATGAATGAACAGTATAGAAATCCTGCGGGTCACCCCCCCTCCAAACGCACACCCCTACACGCTCACGCCCAGCGCGAAAGCGCTGCGCGCGGTGCCGGGCAAAGTGCCTGCGGGCTTTCCTTCTCCCGCCGAGGACTTCGCCGTCAAGCGCCATGATTTGAACGATCTTTTGATCACCCATGCCGTCGCCACTTTTTTATGGCGTGTCTCGGGCCACTCGATGACGGAAGCGGGTATTTTTGATGGAGATATTTTGGTCGTCAATCGCGCTCTGGCACCGGTGCACAAAGACGTTGTGGTGGCTGAAATCGATGGGGAGTTCACGGTGAAGTACTTCTACAAAAGAGGCGGACAGATCAAACTCCAACCCGCCAACCCCACATTCCCCGAGATCACCTTCAAAGAGGGTCAAAGCCTGCGCATTTGCGGAGTGGTCACGAGTTGCATCAAACGCTTTCGCAAAACCACTCAGAACCTGGATTGAGCTCTCACTCCATAGCATCTCGAGCAAGGACCCCTCACCGTGTATGCATTGATCGATGGCAATAACTTCTACGTCAGTTGTGAGCGGGTGTTCAGACCCACATTGAACGATCACCCCGTGATTGTTCTCTCCAACAACGATGGCTGCGCCATTGCGCGCAGCAACGAGGCCAAGGCACTTGGCGTTGCCATGGGTGCGCCTTGGTTCAAGGTGCAGCATCTCCAAGAGAGTGCGGGGCTCGTTGCGCTCTCAGCCAACTTCACTTTGTATGGCGACATGAGTGAGCGCATGATGACGATTGCAGCGGGCCTAGGTCCCACACAAGAGGTGTACTCCATTGACGAGTCCTTCGTGGGGCTTGAGGGAATCCGAGGTGATTTGACGCAACGCGCACGAACCTTGCGCTCACGCATTTTGCAGTGGATTGGGATACCCACCTGTGTCGGCATTGGACCCACCAAGACACTGGCCAAGTTGGCCAATCACGTTGCCAAAACGGCTGAGCGAAAACCAGGTGTGTACCCAAGCGAATGGGCCCAAGTCTGTAACCTGGCGAGTCTCAGCACAGAAGCCTTGCAGTCGCTCTTCAAAACCACAGAGGTGGGGGAAATTTGGGGCATTGGACGACGCATCCAAGCTCAGCTCCATGACGCACACGTGCAAACCGTATGGGACTTTTTGCAACTGCACCCTCACATCGTGCGTGACAATTGGGGGGTCGTTTTGGAGAGAACGCTCAGAGAACTCAAAGGCGAGAGCTGCCTGAGCCTTGAGGAGGCACCCAGCGCCAAAAAAGAAATCGCTTGCACCAGAAGTTTTGGCAAACCCATTTTGACCCTCGCGCCTTTGCTGGAAGCCGTCTCTGAATTCGCCTCTAAAGCGGCCGAGAAATTGCGTCGCCAAGGCTCGGCCACATCGCGCGTCTTGGTCTTTGCAAGAACCAGTCCTTTTCGCCCAGGCCCCTCCTACAGCCAAAGCGTGAGCGTGCCTTTGAGACACCCATGCTCGGATACCCCAAGCTTGGTGCAAGCTGCTGTGGCTGGCATGCACCAGATCTACCGCAGCGGCTTTCAATTTGCCAAGGCGGGTGTGATGCTGCTCGAACTCGAACCCCAAGGCGAGCGTCAAAGTGAGTTTGATTGGTCCGAGAACGAGTCGCTTGAGCGCAAGCCCTCGCCCCATTCAGACAAACTCATGCAAACCGTAGACCACTTGAACGCTCGCTACGGCAAAGGCACGCTGAGCGTGGCCAGCACGGGAGCGAGCCGCACACGGCGCGAATGGAGCATGAGGCAAGAGCGTCTAACGCCTCAGTACACAACCAATTGGGATGACTTGCCGCTCGTGCGAGCTTGAGCACTCAGGTGCACTTGAGGCGCCACCATCAACCCCGCGCGTCAAGACGCTGGGACAAAGCCAAGAACACCTCAGGACTCCAAAAATCACCCAAATCGGCACCCTCAAGGAGCTGGAGATCGCGCAAACATTGGGCCAGCACATGAAACTCCATCCGCCCCTCGCCGCTCCAAGGCAAAGCGCGGGTGCAAGCGCCCAACACGCGTGGCGAGAGCTCGCTGGACCAAAACGCCATGGCCTCTTGCCCCAGCCCCAAGGGGCTTTTTGCACTGGGCTTGAGCACCAGTTGGTCCAAGGCCTTTGCCTGCGAAGAAGAGACCTTGGCTGGCAATTGACTGAGCACGAAAGCGCTTTGGTCCTCACTCAAATGAGGCAGCATTTGAAACAACTTTTGTCTTCCCGCTTTGCTCAAGCTCAAGCTTGAAACACCACTTTGCCAAGTGGTTTGCTGCTCATGGCGTTCAAGCACAGATGAGGATAAGTTCAAATTTGGATTGAGACACACCCAAGAGGCCACTTTGGAGCCCAAGCGAGGCACAAGCACCAAAGCGAGTTGCGCTGACCAGTCATGACTCATCAAATGCACGCGCTGCAAATTCATCCGATCAAACCACTCTTCAAGCATGAGCACCAGAGTTTGCAAATCAACACGCGCTGCGCTTCGCATGTGATCGGACAACCCAAACCCCATCAAATCAGGCATGAGCACGCGCTCGCCCAGGCGAGCACGTTCAATGGCCCAAGGTGCAAAAAATGCACCCGATGAACCCAATCCATGCAAACACACCCAGGTTTTGCGCTCACAATCTGACTCAGCAGGCAATGGCGCCCCCCAGTGGTGAAGTCGCAGCCCCGGCAGACAGGGCAGATCGTTGACGTGAGTGGAGACAAGGCCCGCCTCTTGCCAAGGCAGCATCAGGCGCTGGAGTTCATTCATCTCAGGCCTCAACGCATCTTCACGCAAATACTGTTGCGTTTGTTCACGCACCACTTTGGTTTGGGCGCGTCGGAGCTTGAAAAAATCCACCAAAGGCTTGGCACAATCCTCTGCCATGAAGCCCGAGTGCACTTGGGTGTGTGCATTGAGACTAGGGTTCTCAAACACATTAAGCACAGACCCTGCAGCGCCCGCACGTTCGTCCTTGGCTCCAAATACAAGACGCTTGATGCGTGAATTCAAAATCGCACCTGCACACATCACACAAGGCTCTAGGCTCACAAACAGGGTACAGCCCTCAAGCCTGTAATTGCCCAATTGCCGCCCAGCCTCTTGAAGGGCCAAAATCTCGGCATGGGCACACGGATTGTGGGTAGACATTGGCAAATTGTGCGCTTTGGAGATCAACTGCTCGCCGAGAAAGACCGCAGCACCCACAGGCACTTCGCCCACTGTTTTCGCCAAGTGAGCTTGCTCCAGAGCCACTCCCATTTTGGCTTGATCTGAGTCAAATCGCTCTTGTTGCACCATCTCAGTCCAGACTTTTGTGTTCACGCGCATCTGGCGCCACCATGCCAAGTCGCTCCATCCACAAAG
>CAIPII010000136.1 GCA_903865035.1 uncultured Burkholderiales bacterium
ATGAAGTGCACACCGCCCCTCAGGTCCAGTCCCAAGTACATGGGGGAGGCGTTCAAAGCGCTCAACCACTGGGGTGAGCGAGGAAGTAAATTCAAAGCCACAACGTAGCCAGGGTTGGTGGCGTCGGTGTTCAAGCCGTGTTCGATGGCATCTTTGGCGCGCAATTGTTCCTCTGAGGAGGACAAACGCACACGGTAACTGTTGGTGTCGAAACTGCTGGATTCCGGGGCGATGTGCAAGCCCTCCAAAATGCCTGCGACTCTCGTGGGAAGATCGGCTGACAAGGACTGGCCGGTATGGGCACTGGAGATTTGAACGGCGGGAGACTCACCAAAAAAATTAGGCAGCGTGAAGATGCCTCCAATGATCAAAGCGGTTGCAAGCGTTAAATACTTCCAAAGTGAGTACCGATTCATGATCTATCCAATCATTGCCAGCTCTGGGTTTTCATGGCCGCAAGTGCTGCGGGCCAGAAAAAAGAGTGGCTTAAACAAAAAAATTAAAAAAATAAAGACATGCCAAGTTTGAAAACCCACACCTTCAATGGACTTCAATGGCTTAAAGCCCGATCCGCGCTCAACACAGTGCGGTGCAAGGGAGGACTTGGGGGGCATGGCGCTTTGTTCAGTCCCAAATGGAGTTGAACGCTCGACCCCCCATTGGCCTTAAAAGTTTTTAACACTGCCTTTGGGTAGAACTTGCGTCACAGCAGAGCGCTGGAGCTGGATTTCAACGCCGCGAGCAATCTCAAGTGTCAGGTTGTTCTCGCTCAGCTGTGTCACACGGCCCAAGAAACCACCCACAGTTGCCACTTCGTCGCCTTTGCCCAAGGCTTCGATCATGGTTTTGTGTTCTTTTTGACGCTTCATCTGTGGGCGAATCATCACAAAGTAGAGCACAGCAAACATCAGCACCAAGGGCAACATGCTCATGAGAGAAGAGCTGAGATCGGTGGAGCCCGCAGCAGCAGGGGCAGATTGCGCGTAAGCAGAGGATATGAACACAAAATTCTCCAAAAATTGAGATGAAACTGAAATTGAAAATCAAACGCCGTGAAGCGTCAGAATTGGACATTCTTATGAGGCCCCAAACAAGCCAATTCAAAGGAGGCCTTCAGACCATGGTTTTCGATTGAAACCCAAGAGCGCCAATTGTATGCGTGAGTCGGCCTCAAAGGGGCAAGAGGGCGATAGATGCTCAAAAAGGGATCATTTTCGAGGCTTGCAGGCGTCAAAACGACAAAACAATGCTCACTGGGGCAAGTCTCTGGGCCACAGAGCCCACATCTTGAGGGGTTGTTTCATTTGACCCGCCCAAACACCTGCTGCTTCTCCAGTGCCTGCAAAAAAATCAGCCCGCACCGCACCTTGAATGGCGCCCCCAGTGTCTTGAGCCAAAACCAAGCGACTCAAAGGGGAGGCCCCACTCGAGGCGAGCCAAAGGGGAATGCCCAAAGGCACGCTTTGTGGATCCACCGCCACCGATCTGCCTGCCAACAAGGGCACCCCCCAGGCGCCTGTAGGGCCTGTTTGAGCTTGGCCCAAGGGCTCAAGGGAGAAGAAAACATAGCGGGGATTGCTCCAAAAGGCCTCTTGCGCGCGCTCAGGATGGGCTTGCAGGGTGGCCCTGATGTTGGGCCAACTGGCGTCCTTTAAAAGCCCTTGGTCCATCATCCAGCGGCCCATGCTCACATAGGGCTGGTCGTTGGAGGCGGCAAACTTCAGTCGATAAACCGTGGGGGCCGTGCCGCTGGATGCGACCTTGAGTCGAGCCGATCCTTGAATGTGCACGATCATCACATCCAAAGGGTCACTCAACCAAGCCAGGGCTTTGCCTTTGAGCTCATTTTGGACCACACCAGAGGATTCGATGTCTTGTCGGCTGAACCAAGGTTTGCCTTGGGCTCGGGCCGCAAGCAAGGAGGCCGGGGGGGCAAAAAGTGGGTATTTGAAGTTGGCGTCTGGGCTCAATTGCGCGGGAATTTCGGGTTCGTAATAACTCGTCAAAAGGCCAAGCTCTCGGGCGGGCGTTTGAGCAGAGCTCTCACGAGAGACGATTTGATAAGGTTGCAAATGCGTCATGATCCACAACCGTTGTTCGCTTTCTTCATCAAGACTTCTTTGCCTGATTTGAGGACACAAAGGCTTCATGATGGGGTGAGGTTTTTCGCACCCAGCCACCAAGGTGCTCCAAATTTCATGAATGGGGTCGCTGCTCCATCCCTCGATGTCGTTCCATGAACCTGGAATCCAAGCGCTTTTGATGGCATTTTGAGGGTTTGCTGATGAGCCCATGGTTGGGCTTGAAGCGCTCAGCTCTGGGGTGACAGAAGGCTGCGATCCAAGAGATTTTGATGACGTCGTGGGTGCAACAACTGAGGGGGTTGAAGGGTTGTAGAGGACGGGCTGGGCACAGGAGAGCAAAACCATGGCCAAGACAATCCCCAGCAGATTGAGGGACAATCGAGTCATGATTTACATTCTTTTAGAAGCATTTTTGGCGGGGATGATTTTGGTCTTGATCGTTTGGTGGACCATGTTCTCAGGCCGACCCAAAGGTGAACTTGTAGACGCCCAACCCAAGACCCAAGACACGGGCTCCAAGCCCAAAGCGTGATGTCCAACTCTCACAAGCAAGAGGCTCAAAGCCGCCTGTGATTCAAGGCGGGGAGCTGCAAACGTTTGTCAAGCATGTCGGCTCGGTTGAGCTCAGCCATCACCACACCTTGACCCAAGCCCATGGAGGAGAGTGTTTTGCCCCAAGGGTCAATGACCATGGAGTGCCCAAAGGTTTTGCGCCCATTGAGGTGTTCACCGCCTTGGGCGCTCGCCACCACGTAGGCCAAGTTTTCGATGGCACGGGCCTTGAGCAGTATCTCCCAGTGCGCCTCACCCGTGGTGAAGGTGAAGGCTGCGGGCACGAGCATCACATCGACGTGGTGGCTCGCATAGTGGCGGTACAACTCCGCAAAGCGCAGGTCGTAGCAAATGCTCAAACCAAAGCGCCATGTTTCGCCCGACAGCGATTGGACATCGAAAAAGCTTGGGTTCTCACCGGGCTTTAAGGTGACACTTTCGTCATAGTGCTCTTTCTCGGTTTGGAATTGAAAGAGGTGGATCTTGTCGTATCGACACACGCATTCGCCCTTGGGGTTGTAGACCAAAGTGGCATTGAAAACGGTATCTGTAGAGGCACTGCCTTGAGTGCTCAGCGGAATGGTGCCTGCCACGATCCAAAGACCCAGGGATCGTGCCTGTTGAGACAGAAAGTCTTGTATGGGACCCTGTCCAAGGGGCTCTTGGATGCTCAATTTGTCTTTGTCTCGATGACCCATCAGACAAAAATATTCCGGCAGGACTGCAAGCTCTGCGCCTTTGGCGTGAGCCTCTGACAGGAGTTGTGCTGCAAGGTCCAAGTTGTCTTGGACCACAGGGGTGCTGATCATTTGAAGGGCGGCAACTTTGATCATGGTGCGTTCTCCGTCGATAGTTCGGTTTTGTTGACTTGTGGGTCACTCCAGCTGCCACTGATGTGAAAGGTTCTGGTGTTGGCTTTGATAAGAGGTTCACGAAGCACCACTTGTGCCAAAAAGCTGGTGAGGCCCACAATCGGGTTGATGGTACCGTAAAGCAAAGAGGCGGTGCCCGCGTTGATCTCTGGGACCACCACCACATTGACATCTTGGGTTTCTGCGCCAATGTTGGCGCGTCCTTCAAGCATCACAGCTGCGCTCACACCCTTCATGATCAGGTTGTGCGTTTGTGCTTCGCCTTGGGTGACCTCAACATCACCTTTGAAGTTGTCAAAGGAGAAGCCTTCTGCAAACACATCGCGAAAGTCAAGAGTCAAGCGCCGTGGCAGCGCTTGCAGGTTCAACACCCCCAGCAAGCGCGCAGCGCCAGGATCGGTTTTCAAAAACTGACCCCTTTCCACATCAACGCTGAATGCGCCATTCAAGGTGTCAAATTGTGGGTTGATCAAGGACCCTTGCCAGCTCAGTTGTCCTTTCAGTGAGCCTTTTCCATTTCTCACAACGCCAGGTGTACCCAACCGATCCAAGAGATGACCTGCGTTGAGGATGTTCATCTCCAAGTCAAGGTGAGACTGATTGCCCAAAGCGCGAAGCTGAGACTGGGACTCCCAGCGACCTTGTGCTTTGAGGGTGACGTCGGTGTTGTCGAGCTCAATGCTTGTGAACTTCCAGGCTCTGGCCGACCCGCTCGACAAGGGTTCATTCACAGCCCGAAGGCTGGCGTGCCCCAAACTTTTGCCTTTGAGTTGCAAATCATCGATGTTCAAATCTAGCAGGGTGAACAAGGGCGTTTCATCGCTCAAGAGGGGATCCTTATCAGCCGACTCTCTGGGGGTCACATTGAGCAAAGACAGGTTCGCTGAGAGCTCTCTGAGCTTTGGATTGGCGTCTAGTTTCAAGTCCAAGTGGCCTTTGACCTCGGCGGCGCTGAGATCCACGCGCCAGTGCGCATCGTCGCGTTTGGCAAAGATGCTCGTGTTGTTAAAGAGTCGACCTTGTGCAAGTATTTTTGGCGTTTTGAGGTTGACTTGAACCGGCCACTCTTTCATGCTTGAGGCGCTCAGCATTGCTTCCGTGTTTTGTGTCTGTGGCACAAAGTGGGCGCGTTCACAACTCATGGCGCTTGAGGCAGAGGGGGCGGCGTGGGAGAGCCACTGCTGCCACGCATCAAAATTGAATTCATCGAGGTCGAGTTGTGCAACCCAGCCATTGTTGGGTGAGCCTTCGCGTGTGTTGCTCAAAAGGCCAGCGAGGGGACGAATTGGGAGGGTTTGTGAACTCAAGTTGAGGTATCCACGTGCGATGTGGTTCACGCTCGAGTCGCTGGGGTGTTCCTTGATGAAGCCTGCGCTCAAATGGTCCCCAAGCGTGACTTGCACCAACGATCTCGATGTTTTTGGGTTTGAGTCACGTGTGGGTGTCGATTGGTAGCGCAAGCTCAAAGCGGAACCCATGGCTTTACTCAGTGGCATCGGGGCATTGATGCCGACACCTTGAAGGGTGGACGTCAAAAGAATGTCTGGGTCCCCTGAGCGGCGAAAATTGAGCTGAGCGCTGTAGGGGGCGGTCCCCTCAAAGAGATTGCCCATGTTGGAGAGCCAACCAAGTTCACAAGCTTCTTTGAGGCCTTGGGCGGTGAAGAGACCGCTCACGCGCAGTTGAAGAGGCGCTTCAAGGTTGGAGGCAGCAGGACGCAAGCCGCCTTCAATTTTTGCATCTCCGCCTAAAATTTTGGCTTGGACGTTTTGAAGCGCAAAGCCCGATTCTGTGAAATTCAGGCTCCCTTTGAGGCGAGAGAGATTGGGCGTGTCGGGTGAGAACTGGACATCGTTGCCCAAAAACTGAACGCTTCCCAATACTCGGCTGCGATCAATTTGGTTCAAAGGCAGAGTGAGTTTGAGCTTTAATTCAGTCACTCCTTTGGCCATCAAGGGATCGAGTGCATGGTCAATTTTTCCACTCAGCCAAGAATGGTTGAAGACATAAACTTGGTCCGACAAGGGGGATTTGGTTTGTGCGGAAACTTCAAGCGTTGCGTGCATCAAATCTTCGATTCGGGCCTCAACTTTTGGCCAAACCACGGGGTTGTCTTGTCCCATGGACAGTTTGGCGTTGTTGATCTCTAGGCGTGCGCCGTTGATGTGCAGATCTGCATCGATCCCAGTGAGGATTGGCCAGTCATTGCTTGCTTCTTTGCTGCTTTGGATGGAGGGCGGATAGAAATTGAAATTGACATCGTTCAAATGTCCCGTGACCGAAAATTCACCGCTTTTGGGGTTCGAGAAGGGCATCAGTGCCAAGGGGCCTTTGATGCGGATGTGTCCGTTGCTCACCTGCCCTTGCTGAAGGGCTTCGTTCAAGTAGCGCCTGACCGAAGGGTTGATGGCGCTTGGCAAGTAACCTGGAATGGCCTGGGCTTTGACCTCAAGAATTTGAGCATCTAAATCCAAGTGTCCCAAAGCCAAATCTTGTTTTGCATTGGTGCTCAAAGACTGAATGCGCTCTGGATCCGGTCTGGTCCAGTCAAAATTGAACTGACCTTGAAGGACCTGATTTTTGACGTGGCCATTGTCCACATGGATTTGCCAATCTGAATCTTTGTGCAGCCAAGAAAGGTTGGCGCTCAACGCCTCAATGTCAATGTGGCTTTGATCTAAAAAGGTGAGTCCATCTACAAAACCTGAATCCATGGAGAGCTCCATGCGCCCTTGCTCTTGGTTGAATTCAAAGTTTGCATTCAAGCCCCGAAGGGAGGGCAGCATTGACTCTGGCCCAGGTGTTTTGGAGCTCACGCCTTTCTCAAAATTGAGCAGTTTGCCTTTGATGTGAAAAAGCCCAAGTTGGCTCAATGCATTGGTGCTGGGCTCGTCACTGAGTTTGGGTGGGGGGGTTGTTTTGTTTTTGGAGGAAACGAAGGGCAGCTTGGACCACCAGTGCTTGTATTGATCGATCCAGCCAGGCAAGGCGCTCAAGTTTGTGTCCATGCCTTTGATTTGGGAGCTCTCACCCCATGACAGATCGAGGTCTTGGAACTCTCCGTGGGCATTGAACCGTTCGAGCGTTTGTGTGAGCGGGTGTGAAGGAAAGAAATGAACACCCAAGGTGTTGAGCGTATCAAGGCTCAAGACAGGAATTTGAAGTTCTCCATGACTTTGCGGTGCAAATGGATCTTTGGGATTCGACATAGACAGCGTCAAGCCCGAAAGATTGTGTGCCAGCGCGTGTTCCTCGCTTTGAAGCCACAAATGTTGAGCCTTCCAGGTGCGGCCTGAGCCCCATTCGCTTGAACTCACACGACCTTGAATGCCATGCACCGAGAGGGCAGGAGCGTTCAGCCAAGCATTGGTTTTGAGGCGGGTGAGTGAAAAATCGACCACCGGGTTGGTCAAAGCTCCCAATTTCAAATTGCTCCACACCCGAACCCATCCCTCACCTGATTGAGGCGTGTGCACTGGAGCCTGTTCGCCCCATGCGCCCATCAAGCCAGGAATATCAAGCTCAAGCGCTTGAGCAAACACGTTTCCGCTCCATTCTTGCCACCTTCCAGGGTGCAAGCTCAAAAGCGGGTGACTCACTTGGGCCCGAACATCAAATGCGCCAAAAAGGGGTTTGGAGCCCAAGCCACTCAAAGCAATGGAGTGTTCACGCAGGCCATTGTTGATCTTGAGTTCGGTGTCCAAAAGACTTCGCATCTCTTGCCCGTGCAAATCATCCTTCCAGTCGATCCTGGTGTGAGAAAAAAGAACATGGCGAACGGAGAAGAAATGATCCAAAACGCTGCTGTTGTCGGCGTTTTGAGAGATTTCGATGCCGCCCAACCAAAGTCTAGACTGTGGGTCCAGTTGAGCGGTGATGTGCAAATCCTCAACGCTGAGGCGGTCCAAGCTCAAACGAGCCAAAGATGCGCCAGAGACACTGGCGGTCAAGCGAGGAATGCTCAGCACCACTTGGTCTTGTTGGGTGACTTGCAGCTCGTTCACCTCAAAAACGGGAAACAAACCATTTGTGCTCGCTTGAAGTTGAGCAATGGAGACTTTGGCCCCCGTGGAGTTTGAAAGCAACGATTCAAGTCGGGGGCGCAGGACATCGATACGAGGCAGCAACACAAAGTGAACCACCAAAACCAAGCCCAGCACGAGGAGCCAAAAACCCAAGCACAGCCAAAACAAAGTTCGACTCAAGCGATCGATCCAAATCCAAAGAAACCCCATTCGATTGACGTTTTGAGTCAATGGATGCTGGGGGTCTTTGTGACCTTGGGCATTCTCGCTTGGATCTTCTTGGGTCATTGGGGGGTTCAAGTGAGAGAGGGACGCTTGATTTTTTGGACCAATTGGGTGGTGGAGTAACCGCTCACAAAAGGAATGGCCAAGGCTTTACCGCCATGCGCGCGCACCCAGCGTGCTTCTTCAAGTGTGTCCATGTCATAGTCACCCCCTTTGACCAAGAAGTCCGGCTTGATGATTTTCACGGTTTCAAGTGGGGTGTCTTCGTCAAACCAAGTCACCAAGCTCACGGACTCCAAAGCGGCAATGACCCAAGCGCGGTCGAGCTCATTGTTCAAGGGTCGCTCAGGGCCCTTGCCCAAGCGCTTGGCCGAGGCATCGGTGTTGAGGGCCACCACCAAGCTCGCACCCAAAGAGCGAGCTTGTTCAAGATAGGTCACGTGCCCGCGGTGCAAAACGTCAAAAACGCCGTTTGTGAAAACCACGGGACCCTTGGTTTTCAATTCATGCAGTTGTGCCGTGGCCTGGGAGAGGTGTTGAATTTTCAGATTAAAGTGATTTTTGATGTCATCCATCTTGGGCACAACCAGTGTAAGGGCTTTGAATGGGGGGTCACAATGGGTAGAATTTAAAGAATTGCAAAGCTTACTTTAAGCTCAGTCACGAGTCCAGTGGTGTTAGTCTATCTCTGTTCTGGGTCACCCCAAGATCCAGGTGCTCGTTCAAGCATAAATGAATTTTCTCTTGGGTCCACTCTCAAAGGTGACGTTTGATGCTTTATTTTCACGCCTGTACTTCAATCTACTCTCCTAAACTCATGGTTTGGTTTAGGGTTTGTGTGTCTATTGTGACGCTTTCACTGTGCGCGCAAGCTTGGGGCGCAGATCTTCCCAGTGAATCCCCAAAAGGTGCACAACCATTGGCCGCTAGAGACGCGCCCTGCCCTGCTGCGCTTAATTTCACGGTCGATAGACTGCAAGATGAGAAGCCACAAAACTTGTGTCAATACGCTGGCAAAGTTGTCTTGGTGGTCAACACAGCGAGTTATTGCGGCTTCACCCCTCAATACAAAGGGCTTGAGGCGCTTTACGACCAGTACAAGGACCGTGGTTTGGTGGTTTTGGGCTTTCCCTCCAACGACTTTTCTCAAGAACCCGATGGCAATCAGCAAATTGCAGACTTTTGCGAAAACACCTACGGGGTGAAGTTCCCCATGTTCACCAAAACTGCCGTCAAGGGCTCACAAGCCACTCCCCTCTTCAAATGGCTCATCAAGCGCACGAACACCGCGCCAAAGTGGAATTTTTACAAATACCTGATCTCTCGCGACGGACAAAACGTTGAGAGTTTTGGCAGCTTAACGGGGCCTCAAGACCGAGCATTCATTGCTCGTGTTGAAGAGGCTTTGAACGCGAAGGGTCACTGAGCATGGGTTTGCCACGTGTGGCCATTGTGGGCTCAGGGGTTTCGGGTTTGGCGGCAGCCCATGCCCTCAAAGGTAAAGCCCAAATCACGCTTTTTGAAGCTGCAGATTACTTTGGAGGCCATGCCCACACGGTGGACGTGAGCTTGAACGCCCCCAATGGAGAGCCCATCACCAGTGGCGTGGACACAGGATTCTTGGTCTTTAACGAGCGCACTTACCCAGGCTTGATCCAACTCTTTCAAGATTTGGGCGTGGATTCAGCGGCCTCGGACATGTCGTTTTCGGTTCAGGCCAAAGGCTTTTGGTTAGGTGTGGATTTGGAGTGGTGTGGATCCAATTTGCAAGGACTTTTTGCCCAAAAGAGCAATCTGTTGCGTCCTCGATTTTGGTATTTGATCAAAGAAATTTTGAGGTTCAACCGCTTGGCCACGGAATTTGCGAACCAATTGGTTCAAGGCCATGAGACCCCGGAGAACACGTGGTCCTTGGGCCAATATTTGAAACACCATGGTTTTGGCCGTGATTTTCAAGCCGGGTATTTGTTGCCCATGTTGGGGTGCATATGGAGTTGTCCCACCGAACAAATGTTGGCTCACCCGGCGGCGAGTTTGGTGCGCTTTTGTCACAACCATGGATTGTTGCAAGTCACCCGCAGGCCCAAGTGGTTCACACCCAGGGGCGGGTCTAAAAATTACGTGAACAAAATCGTCTCGGGTGTCTCAGATGCCAGACTCAACGAGCCCGTTTTGAGCATAGACAGAAGTGTCGATGGCGTTCTTCTTGTGACAACCCGCCACAGCGAGCGGTTTGACGCAGCCATTGTTGCCACGCATGCACATCAAGCGTTGTCCATGTTGAAGGACCCCTTCGAGCACGAGAGAGAAATTTTGGGTGCCATTCGCGTGCAATCCAACGAGGCCGTGCTGCACACCGATACCCGTGTCATGCCCACGCGCAAAATCGCTTGGGCGGCCTGGAATTTTGAAACTGGCAACGCCTCTTCACAGGATTCAAAGGTGTGTCTTCATTATTGGCTCAATTGTTTGCAGCCTTTGCCTTTTGAGCAAGATGTTTTTGTCACTTTGAACCCCATCGAGCCGATTGCTCAAGAGCACGTTTTGGGCCGATTCAATTATGACCATCCCGTTCTTGATCAAGTTGCAACACAGGCTCAATCGCGCTTGAAGGAGTTGAACTCCGGGCAAACGCCTGTCTGGTTTGCAGGCGCTTGGATGGGATATGGCTTTCATGAGGACGGTTTTCAAGCTGGTTTGAGAGCAGCCCATGCACTCGAGCAAAGTCTGCAAGCCATGAAGGGGAGCAGCAGTGCTTGAAGGACCCCAATTGGGCGTGGGGCAAGTGCGCCACAAAAGACTCAGGCCCAAGGAGCATGCCTTTGAGTATGGTTCTTACTTTTTGTTTCTGCCCATGGTGCAAATGTCCCAGCGAAAAGGGCAAGATTGCGCGATAGGTTGGAATCGATTGGCACGCATGTCTTTTTACGACGAAGACCATGGAGATGGTCGCGGGCCTGAGCGCGGAGGATCTCTTGCGTGGGTTCGAGAAGTTTTTGAGCAAGAGGGCGTTCTAGGGGTGGATGGGGAAATCTGGTTGCACTGTTTCCCAAGGGTCTTGGGTTACACCTTCAAGCCAGTGAGCTTTTGGTATGGACACGATGCAAAGGGACAACTTTTGGCGGTCCTGGTTGAGGTCAACAACACCTTTGGCGAGAGACACTGCTATTTGCTTAAAAATCCAAAATACGGCGTCGAACTCAAAGCCGATAAAGTTTTTCATGTGTCTCCTTTTTGTGCTGTCAAAGGCGAGTACCGATTCCGCTTCATGCTCAAAGAGGGGGACTCCAAAAGAGGTGAGCGCTTGGCCAGCACCGTGGTGAGGATTGAGTACTTTGATGAAGACGGGCCGCTGCTCATCACCAGTGTGAGTGGTGCATTGGAGCCTTTGACCCAGAGCAACACCCAAAGAGCTTTTTTCAAATACCCCTTCATGACCCTTGGTGTCGTGTTCAGAATTCATTGGCATGCGTTGCGTTTGTGGCTTAAAAAAGCGCAATTTCACAGCAAACCCTCACCTCCCAAAGAGATGATCTCCAGCGGGGCTAAACCTTAGGCAAGAAGCGACTCTCGAACATGCAACACGACTCAACCCCTCAAAACTCGACTGGAGCTCACTTGGCAGATCAAACCAAATTACCCAAGGACGTTCAGCGTGTCTTCAAGCTCTTGGAGCGCTTGCCCATGGGCTCATTGAAGCTGACGGGGCCAAAAGGTCAAATTTATCAATTTGGCAACGATCGAGCGCCTCATGTTGAGTTGACGGTTCACGATTGGGTGATCTTTTCAGAAACGCTGCAAGCCGGTGACATTGGATTTTCTCAGGGCTACATGAGGGGAGACTGGGAGACACCTGATTTGACGGCCTTGCTGTCTTTTTTGATCATGAATCGTGAGGCGGTTGAGCGCGCAGTGTATGGCCATTGGTTGGGACGTGCGTGGTACACCTTCAAGCACTGGCTCAACGAGAACACGATCAAAAAGAGTGTTGAAAACATTCAATCCCATTACGATTTGGGAAACAATTTTTATGCCCTTTGGCTCGATGAGAGCATGAACTATTCAAGTGCACTCTTTGAGTCGCAGGGCGGCGAGAGTTTGTTTGAGGCTCAACAAGCCAAAATGCGCCGTGTGCTCACAATGGCTGGGGTTCAAGCGGGGGCATCCCAGCGAATTTTAGAGATTGGTTTTGGTTGGGGCGCCTTGGCTGAGATGGGCGCCAAAGAGTTTGGTGCTCAAATGACTGGCATCACGCTCAGTTTGGAGCAACTCGATTTTGCCAAAAAACGTCTCGCTGCTCAGGGACTCCAAGCGGACTTCAGGCTTCAAGATTACAGAGAAATACCGGCTCATGAGCAATTTGATGCGGTCTGTTCTGTGGAGATGATGGAGGCTGTCGGTAAAGCCTATTGGCCCAGTTACTTCAAAGCCATTCACCATCATTTAAAGCCAGGGGGCTTGGCATGCATACAAACCATTGTGATTGCGGATGAATTGTTTGAGCGTTACCAAAAGGGAACCGACTTCATTCAGCAGTACATTTTCCCGGGTGGTTTCTTGCCTTCTCCCACAACCTTCAGAGAAAATGCCAAAGAGGCTGGATTTGAAGTGATGGATGAGCATGCGTTTGGCCTGAGTTATGCAAAAACGTTGAAACTTTGGCATGAGACCTTTGCTGCTCGTTTAAACCAAGTCAAAGCCTTGGGTTTTGACGATGTCTTTTGCAGAAAGTGGGCCTTTTATTTGAGCTATTGTGAAGCCGCATTCACCCAAGGCAACACCAATGTGATTCAGTTCACCTTGAAGAAAAAAACATAAGCAGGCTCTCCCATGTCCCTTTCAATTGAAGCCACTGCGCATGACATCAAATTTGAATTCAATGGGCAATGAAAAAATGAAACCCAAGGGTTGGGCTTTCTCCTTAGCGTTTGTTATTTTGGGCTTTGTTGCTTCAGTGCACGCCAAGGAAGACGCCAAGGAGTTGGCCCTTTCAGAGCTTGCCGCGCTCACTTGGCAAGACAAAGCTGGGCAAGATGAGAAATCTCCCCTGTCATGGCAGCCCTTGGGTTTCCACGATTTCACCTATTGGGGCTTGTCCATTTACAAGGCGAGTTTGTGGTTGGGTACCAAGCAAAGTGCTTTGGTGGCTGATGTGAATGCGAACCGTTTGACACGCACGCCCTGGGGCTTGCCCCAAGGCGTGGTTGCGTTGAGCTTGGTCTACCAAAGGGGGTTTTCCAAAGAACTCTTGGTCAAGCGCAGCGTTGAAGAAATGATGGCGCAACACACCATTCCCACAGGACAAAAAGAAGTTTGGGAAAGGGAGCTCACGGCTGTGTTGCCCAGCGTGAGTTCACAAGATGAATTAGTGGCCGTATACGATGGGCAGGACTTGGGCCGGGTTTCCTTTTGGAGCAAACCCAAAGGTCGTTTGAGTTTTGAGAAATTGGGTGCTTTGAGCGACCCACAGTTGGCGCAATCTTTCATGGGCATATGGCTCTCTCCTCAAACCTCTCAACCCAAGATGCGTGAGGCGTTGCTCTCACAAAGGCCAAGCAAGCTTGAAGCCCGTGAATAGGGGCTGTTGTTGGTTGTCCTTTGGCCAGGACTTTGGTCAATGCCAAACACCTTAAGGCTTAGAGATGGGGTGTCATGAAGTGAGCGCAAAAAAAGACGATACTCGAGGCTCCAAGGGTGATCTGGCTTGATTCATCGACTTGTGTTGCAGGGGTAAAGAATCAACTTTGGCGAAATTTGAAACGAACAGGAGCGCATCATGGATAAACATCGGCGAATCTTTTTGGGTGCACTCGCTGTGCCCGCTTTGGGCTTGAGCGCTTGTGCTGGGCCTGCGCTATTGACGTATCAAAATGAGCAACCCAAATTGGTGCTGCGAGATTACTTCAACGGCCAATTGAAAGCGTGGGGCATGTTCACCGATCGGTTTGGCAAAGTGGTGAAACGCTTTAGCGTGGACATGGCTTGCGAATGGACGGGCAACCAAGGTGTCTTTGATGAGCACTTTGTCTACTCCGATGGCACGCTTCAAAGGCGCGTTTGGCACATGATTGATGAAGGAGACGGGCGTTACCAAGGGCGTGCAGACGATGTGGTGGGTCAAGCCAATGGACAAACGAGTGGAAACGCGTTTCGCTGGCAATACACCCTGGCGCTGGCGGTGGGCGAGCAAACATGGAATGTCGAGTTTGACGACTGGATGTATTTGATGGATGAGCAAACGATGCTCAACAAATCCAAGATGAGCAAATGGGGCATCGATTTGGGTGAGGTGACACTGGCCTTTAGCAAAACACCAAACGTTCGCTCAAGCGTGAAGTCCTCATGAAGAGTTTGAATCCAAAGGTTCAAAGCTGGCACAACAAGAGCGTTTGGCTCGTTGGCGCCTCCAGCGGTATTGGCCTGGCGTTGGCGATTGAATTGAGCCGCCTGGGGGCCAAGGTTGCGGTGAGTGCAAGAAGTAAAAGCGCATTGGACCAATTGGTGCTGGATCACCCTTGCATCTTTGCTTGTGTTTTGGATGTTCAAGACGCTCAAAGCGTCGCACAGGCGAGCGAAGCGGTCAAAGCACATCAGGGGCTCGATTGGGTGATCTTTTTGGCGGGGCACTATTTGGCGCAAGACGCCAAGGCGTTTTCTTATGCTGAAATGCACAAGCACCAAGACATCAACTACATGGGCGCGTGTCGGGTCATTGAGAGCACACTTCCCACTTTGGTTTCGCAAAAGAGTGGGCATTTGAGTTTGGTTTCAAGCGTTGCAGGATTTGTTGGCTTGCCCAAGAGTTTGGCTTATGGCCCCACCAAAGCAGCCATGATCAATTTGGCCGAGTGTTTGTATTTGGATTTGAGTCCCTCTGGCGTGGGTGTGAGCGTCGTCAATCCAGGCTTTGTCAAAACACCACTAACGGCTCAAAATACATTTGAGATGCCTTACTTGTTAACGCCCCAAGAGGCTGCTCAGCACATGATTCAAGGCTGGGAAAAGGGCGAGTTTGAAATCCATTTCCCAAAAGCCTTCACGCGAATGTTGAAGGTCTTGAGGATCTTGCCTTATGCGTGGTACTTTGCCATCATCAAAAAGTGGGTGATCCGTTAAAGGAGTCCCCCAACCCCCTAGGACAACATCATGACGCATGAAAACATGGATCAAGCTTTGATCGAGAGGGTGAATGGTTTAGGCGCGCTCTACGAGAATTTGAGCTTGGACAACCTCCCCGAGTTGGCAAAATTTTATGCAGTCCATGCCCGTTTTCAAGACCCCTTCAATGACGTCTCGGGTTGGGAGGGCATTGAGCGTGTTTTTTTGCACATGTTCAAAACCATGCGAGAGCCTCGTTTCGTCGTTGAAGAGCAAGTCTCACAAGGGGAGAACACGTTTTTAACGTGGCGGTTTTATTTTTGGTTGGATGCGATGAGCTCAAAGGAGGAGCAATGCATCCGGGGAGCCACGCACTTGAAGTGGCAAAAGGACGAGTCCCAAGGCTGGCAAGTTTATCTGCACAAAGATTACTGGGACGCAGCACAGGAGTTGTATGAAAAACTGCCTGTCTTGGGAGCTTTGATGCGTTGGCTCAAATCGAAACTCAGAGCCTAAGGGCCCAATGCAACCCCAATTTAAGCGGGGAATGTTTCAGTAAAGGATGCTCTGGCCATCAATTTGTCATAGAGCCTGTGAAGCTCTGGGTGCGTGGTGCGCCAATCCAAATCGGGAAACCTAAAGTCCAAGTAACCCAAGGCACATCCCACGGCAATGTCGGCCAAACTCAGATGAATGCCTGAGCAAAAGAGTTTGTCGCCCAAACCTTTTTCCATGGCGTCAAGACTGGCTTGAACCTTGCCCATTTGACGCGCGATCCAAGCCGGTGAGCGTTGTGCATCGGTTCTCTCGGGCCAGGTTTGCTCCAGTCGCGCCAAGATACAAGCGTCCAAGAGCCCGTCGGCCAAAGCTTCCCAGGTCTTGACCTCGGCGCGTTCTCTGCCACTTGCGGGAATGAGTTTCCCAACCGGGGAGAGCGTGTCCAAATACTCGACGATCACACGCGAATCAAAAAGCGCCTCACCACCCTCCATGATCAGGCAAGGCACCTTGCCCAAAGGATTGGATTGGGTGATCTGTGTGTCCTTGGACCACACCATCTCGGGGATGAAGTGGTAGTCAAGTTTTTTTTCAGCCATGAAGATTCGCACTTTGCGAACATAAGGACTGGAGGTGGCGCCAATGAGTTTCATGTTTAGGTCTGGTATCTGAGAGTTGCATTCTATGTGTGAGTGCAGGCTCAAGTGTTGTGAGAGTGCGACGAGGGAGGGCTTTTCGTTGCGAGTCAAGTCAAAAAACGCTTCCAAGTCCCTAGGCTTTAGAATCGGTGCATGAATCAAACCTCACTCCAAGCTTTGTCGCCCTTAGACGGCCGTTACGCTCAAAAATTGGCGCTTTTGCGGCCCATCATGTCTGAATATGGGTACATGCACCGCAGAGTTCAAGTGGAGATCACTTGGCTCATTGCACTGAGCCAAGCGAAGTTGCCTGAATTCAAACCGTTTTCGCCCAAAGCCACATCGTATTTGGAGTCTTTGGTGAGGGATTTTTCTTTGAACGATGCAAATGCAATCAAAGACATTGAGAAAACCACCAATCACGATGTCAAAGCGGTGGAGTATTGGATCAAGGCTCGACTTCAAGATGAGCAACTCCAAGCTGAGTTAAAGCAAGAGTTTGCTGCAGTTTTAGAGTTCGTGCATTTCTCTCTCACCAGTGAGGACGTCAACAACACCTCTCACGCGTTGCAGATCCAAGCCGCCAAAGAGCAGGCGTTGTTGCCCATGGTGGACGCGTTGATCAACACCTTGTCTGGCATGTCTGAGGCACACGCAGAGGTTGCCATGCTCTCCAAAACCCATGGTCAAACGGCAACGCCAACCACGGTTGGCAAAGAGATGGCCAACTTTGTGCGACGCTTAAAGCGCGCCAGAGAGCGCTTGGCTGCGGTTGCATTGATGGGCAAAATCAACGGCGCTGTGGGGAACTACAACGCCCAAGTGGTGGCCTATCCAGAGGTCGATTGGCCAAGCCTCACCCGACAAGTGGTTCAAACCAAGCCCACGCTTGATGCGCACGCAAAGCTTGAGCATTTGCTGGGGTTGGGGCTGAGCTTTCAAGACTACAGCACCCAAATTGAACCCCATGATTACATGGGGGAATTTTTTGACGCGTTGGCCCACATCAATGTGATCTTGATCGATTGCTCGCGTGACATCTGGGGCTACATCTCTGCGGGCTATTTCAAGCAAAGGCTCAAAGCGGGGGAGATTGGCTCATCCACGATGCCACACAAAGTCAACCCCATTGACTTTGAAAACGCAGAGGGCAATTTGGGCTTGGCCAATGCGCTTTTGAAGCACATGGGAGAGAAGCTGCCGATTTCTCGTTTTCAAAGGGATTTGAGCGACAGCACGGTCATTCGCAACATTGGTGTCGCGTTTGGTTACTCCATCCTCGCTTACCAATCGCTTCAAACGGGTTTCAACAAGTTGGAGATCAATCCTTCAAAACTCATGGAGGATTTGGAGCTGTCATGGGAGGTCTTGGCCGAGCCCATTCAAACGGTGATGCGTCGCTATGGCGTGTCTGGTGCCTACGAGCAGCTCAAAGAAGTGACGCGAGGGCAAGTGGTGTTGGCCAAAGATTTGCACGCTTTGATCGAGAGGCTTGATATTCCCCAAGATGCAAAGAGCCGTTTGCTCGCCTTGACGCCATGGAGTTACACGGGCTTGGCGAGCACGCTGGCTCACCAAATGGGCCCCAATCAGAAATAGACTCACCCCTGCCCTTGGGGTGTGCTCAACGTTCGCTCAGGATGGTGTGCTTTGAGTGGCGTCGCTCTCTGTCGCAGAAGAGCCTTTGGATGATTCTTGAGCCCGCTCTGAGTAGCGGTTGAAGCGCCAAGCCGTTTGATCCAAGGTGATGCGGCGCCAAACGGTTCGCTTTTGCGCGGGATCCATTTGGGTCCAGTTTTGAACCTCTTCAAAAGAGCGTCCACATCCTTTGCAGGTTTCGTCCCCTTGGCTGGTGGAGCAAATGGCAATGCAAGGGGTGTCGGGCAAGTGGTGATACCACTGCAGCCAAGCGTCGAGTGCTTTTGCTGGGAAGCCTTTGAAGGCGGCCTCCTCCTCACGGTGATGAACCAACAATGCATACACCTCTGCCAAAGCTCTCAGTGGTGGAGCCAATGTGATGCCATCGGGAGAAGGGGATTTTTCGCGCCAAAAATTGATCGCGGCTTCGATATCGGTGATGTGGATGCTGGACATAGGGGGCCAATGATAGACCCATCGAGGCGAGAAAGAGGGCTAAAAAAACTTAAAAATAGGGTTACTTCAAGGTTTTTTTACTTTTCCAAGGTTTCTGCTTTTCTAAGCTCCAAGAGGGCTCTGAGGCGGGCATCCACAATGGAGGCTTGCATTTCTTGAGCGCGGCTCAAAGCGCCGCTGGTTTGGAGTTGTTTGATCTTGGCTTGGGCCGCACGAAGTCGATCAATGGCAGCAGGATAGTCAAACTTCAATGCGTAGGATTCGGCCATGGATCGAATGGAGCCGATGGGGTCAGCACTTTGGGCCTGAGCCTGAGAGAGCAACTCCCAGGCTTGGATGTCAGTTGGGTGGCGCTGAATCCAAAGGGTCATGTCCTCTTTGGCCAGAGCAATTTGAGCTGGCAGCTCAGTGAGGAGTCGGCTTTGGGTCAAGGCCATTGAGGTGGCCCGGCTTTGAGGCAGGCTTTGCAAGAGTGCGATGCTTGAGAGGGGGGCATTTTGTGCCAAAGCAATCTCAGCTTTGAGTTGAGCCCACTGACCCGTGAGTTGTGCGTTGTTGAGGGGTGAGAGGAGATCGTTCAAGCGCGTGAGAAAAAGCTGCGCCATTTGCGGGCGTCGTGTTTTGCTTGCAGCCAAGGCCCC
>CAIPII010000137.1 GCA_903865035.1 uncultured Burkholderiales bacterium
CACTTCGCCAGTTGGTCAACAACATGGTGATTGGTGTGACCAAGGGCTTTGAGAAAAAGCTCACATTGGTGGGCGTGGGCTACAAGGCTGCTGCGCAAGGCAACAAATTGAATTTGGCTGTGGGTTATTCACACCCCGTCAATTTCGACATGCCCGCTGGGATCAAGGTGGAAACACCCACTCCCACAGAGATTTTGATCAAGGGTGCAGACCGTCAACGCGTGGGCCAAGTGTCTGCCGAGATCCGTGCTGTGCGTCCTCCCGAGCCTTACAAGGGCAAGGGCATCCGTTATGCGGATGAGAAGATCACGATCAAAGAGACCAAGAAGAAATAAGGAGCTGCACCATGATGTCCAAAAAAGAGCAGCGTATTCGTCGTTCACGTCAGACACGCATTCGCATTGCCACACAAGGCGTGGCTCGTTTGACGGTGAATCGCACCAACTTACACATTTATGCGACCGTGATCTCTGGCGATGGCCACAAAGTGATCGCGACCGCTTCCACAGTCGAGCCCGAAATTCGCAAGAGTTTGGGTGCAACTGGCAAGGGCGGCAACGCTCATGCAGCCCAATTGATTGGTACGCGCATTGCTGAAAAAGCAAAAGCAGCGGGTGTCGAAAAGGTGGCCTTCGATCGTGCAGGATTTGCCTATCATGGTCGCGTGAAAGCGTTGGCCGAGGCGGCCCGCGAAGCTGGCTTGCAGTTTTAAGAGAATCGGAATAAATCATGGCAAAAGTTCAAGCTAAAGTGCAAGACGACGCCCGCGACGATGGCATGCGCGAGAAGATGATTGCGGTCAACCGCGTCACCAAGGTGGTCAAGGGTGGTCGTATTTTGGCCTTCGCCGCGTTGACCGTGGTTGGAGACGGAGACGGCCGCGTGGGTATGGGCAAGGGCAAATCCAAAGAGGTGCCTGCAGCTGTTCAAAAGGCCATGGAAGAGGCCCGCAGAAACATGATGAAAGTGTCTTTGCGCAATGGCTCCATTCACCACAACGTCACAGGACATCACGGTGCAGCGGTCGTCATGATGGCGCCAGCACCCAAGGGTACCGGCATCATTGCAGGCGGCCCAATGCGCGCAGTCTTCGAAGTGATGGGCATTACTGACATCGTGGCCAAGAGCCATGGTTCATCAAACCCATACAACATGGTTCGCGCAACACTTGATGCGCTCACCAAATCAACCACACCTTCAGAGGTTGCAGCCAAGCGTGGCAAGACCGTTGAAGACCTTTTTGTTTAAGACCAGGAGCACCGCATGACAACTGCTTCAAGCACACAAAAAGTCAAAGTACAACTCGTTCGCAGCCCCATTGGAACCAAAGAGAGTCACCGTGCCACAGTGCGTGGATTGGGACTTCGTGGTGTCAATAGCGTTAAAGAACTAGAAGACACGCCCGCTGTTCGCGGCATGATCAACAAGATCAGTTATCTGGTCAAAGTGCTCTAAAAGGGACAAGAACATGGAACTCAATAGCATCAAGCCAGCCGATGGCGCCAAGCACGCCAAGCGTCGTGTGGGCCGTGGTATCGGCTCAGGTCTGGGTAAAACAGCAGGTCGTGGTCACAAGGGACAAAAGTCCCGTGCCGGCGGCTATCACAAAGTGGGTTTTGAAGGCGGTCAAATGCCTTTGCAACGTCGCTTGCCCAAGCGTGGCTTTAAGTCACACTTGCTTCAGTACAACGATGAAATCACATTGGCTCAGTTGGATGCTTTGCATGTCACTGAAGTTGATTTGTTGACATTGAAGCAAATGGGCGTGGTCTCTGAGAAGATCAAAGTGGTGAAAGTCATCAAAACAGGCGAAATCACCAAAGCGGTCAAAGTGACTGGTATTGGTGCGACTGCAGGTGCTAAAGCGGCGATTGAAGCTGCTGGCGGCTCTGTTGCTTAATTAGGACGAGATCTTGGCCACTTCACCCACATTAGCAAAACAAGACAAGTATGGCGAGTTGCGCCATCGCTTGATCTTTTTATTGATGGGTTTGGTGGTTTACAGGATTGGTGCGCACATTCCGGTTCCTGGCATTGATCCCAATGCTTTGCAACAACTCTTCAATGGCCAGCAAGGCGGCATTTTGAGTTTGTTCAACATGTTCTCGGGTGGAGCGCTCTCCAGGTTCACCGTGTTTGCGTTGGGGATCATGCCCTACATTTCAGCGTCGATCATCATGCAGCTCTTGACGTATGTCTTGCCCAGCATGGAGCAGTTGAAAAAAGAGGGTGAGTCTGGACGCAGAAAGATCACGCAGTACACGCGTTATGGAACGCTTGGGTTGGCTCTTTTTCAGTCCATGGGCATTGCCTTGGCGCTGGAGTCTTCTGCAGGTTTGGTGTTGGTGCCTGGGTTTGGTTTCAGGATCACCGCGATGGTCAGTTTGACCGCGGGTACGATGTTTTTGATGTGGTTGGGTGAGCAAATCACTGAGCGTGGTTTGGGCAACGGCATCTCGATTTTGATTTTTGCAGGTATTGCAGCTGGTTTGCCCAATGCACTGGGCGGGCTTTTGGAATTGGTGAGAACGGGTGCGATGAGCATCTTGGTGGCACTCTTTGTGGTGGTGCTGGTCGGTTTGGTGACTTACTTCGTGGTGTTCATGGAGAGAGGTCAGAGAAAGATTTTGGTCAATTACGCACGTCGTCAAATGGGCAACAAAGTGTATGGTGGTCAGTCCTCACACTTGCCCTTGAAGATCAACATGGCGGGTGTGATTCCCCCGATCTTTGCGTCATCGATCATTTTGTTGCCAGCCACGATTGCAAGTTGGTTCAGTTCTAGTCAGAGTTTGCATTGGTTAAAGGACATCTCTAGCGCGTTGTCACCCGGACAGCCCGTGTACGTGTTGCTTTACGTTGGTGCCATTGTGTTCTTTTGTTTTTTCTACACGGCCTTGGTGTTCAACAGCCGTGAGACAGCGGATAACTTGAAAAAGTCAGGTGCTTTTGTACCCGGTATTCGTCCAGGGGACCACACGGCCAAATACATTGACAAGATTTTGGTGAGACTCACCTTGGTGGGTGCCGTCTACATCTCGTTTGTGTGCTTGTTGCCTGAGTTTTTGATTTTGAAATACAACGTGCCGTTTTACTTCGGCGGCACCTCATTGATGATCATTGTGGTGGTGACCATGGATTTCATGGCCCAAGTGCAAAACTTCATGATGAGCCAGCAATACGATTCATTGCTGAAGAAGGCGAATTTTAAAACTACGATGGGTGCTTGAACTGCATGTCTAAAGATGATGTCATTCAAATGGCCGGGGAGATTGTAGAAAATTTACCCAATGCCACATTCAGAGTGAAGTTGGAAAACGGGCATGTGGTCTTGGGCCACATCTCAGGCAAGATGAGGATGCATTACATCCGCATTTTGCCAGGTGACAAGGTGACGGTGGAGATGACGCCGTATGACCTGACAAGAGCGAGGATTGTGTTCAGGGCCAAGTGATTTGGGCTTGAACAAACGGTTTAATGTTTTGAGACTTGGTGTCTCAAGGGTTCTAGGAGAAAAGCAATGAGAGTTTCGGCTTCAGTTAAGAAAATTTGCCGCAATTGCAAGGTCATTCGCCGCAAGGGAGTGGTTCGTGTGATTTGCACGGACCCCCGCCATAAACAGCGCCAAGGCTGATTGAACAGGATTAAAGAGGACGAACATGGCACGTATCGCTGGTATTAACATTCCCCCACATCAACACTCTGAGGTTGGTCTGACCGCTATTTTTGGCATTGGCCGTACACGCGCTCGCAAAATTTGCGAAGCCTGTGGCATCGCTTACTCCAAAAAGGTCAAAGACTTGACCGACGGAGATTTAGAGAAAATTCGCGATCAAATTGCACAATTCACCATCGAAGGTGATTTGCGTCGCGAGACCACCATGAACATCAAGCGTTTGATGGACATTGGTTGCTATCGCGGATTTCGCCATCGCAGAGGCTTGCCAATGCG
>CAIPII010000138.1 GCA_903865035.1 uncultured Burkholderiales bacterium
CCAAAAGGTGCCGCCATTCCCCTCATTGAAGAAGCGTTTGGCCAAGAGGTGATCACGCCACAAGGCGCCATGGACCGCGCAAAAATGCGTGAGCGGGTGTTCTCTGACCCAGTGGCCAAGTCTCGCTTAGAGGCGATTTTGCACCCATTGGTGGAATCCACCCTCTTGCAGCAAGCCCAAGTGGCCTCAGACGAAGGGGCCCATGTGATCGTGCTCGACATCCCGCTCTTGGCCGAGTCCCAGAGGTGGCAGCAGCGCTTGGACCGCATCTTGGTCATCGAGTGCAGCCAGGCCACGCAGATCGAGCGCGTTCAAGCCAGGAGCCAACTCTCGCCCGAACAAACCCTGAGCATCATTCGAACCCAAGCCAGCCCCCAAGCTAGGCGCGCCTTGGCCGATTGGGTGATCTTGAACGATCACGTGAGTCTCTTGGAGCTCGAGGAAAAGGTCCGAGCCGTCCTCAACGAAGTCCAGCTCTTGGTGCAGCGCGCCGCCCATTGAGCTTTTGAGATGTCATGGCCCTTCAAGCCTTCTGGAGCCAAGCCTATAAATCTCATAAAAACTCAAGGACATTGAAAAAAAACGGTCCAGTCAAGGGTATCATTTAGCATGCGCTTTGAATGACCTTCCCGTGATCCTTTACGAACATCCCTTTAACGAACGTGTCCGCACCTATTTGCGGCTTGAACACTTGTTTCGTCGCTTTGATGTCCTTCAACAGCGCGCAGATCCCATCGATCACCATTTTTGCTTCACCACTTTGTTTGAAATCATAGAGGTCGGAGGAAGAACGGACCTCAAAACGGACATGCTCAAGGACTTGGATCGCCACAAGTCACAACTCTCGATCTACAAAACCAATCCAAGCGTTGACCAAGAAGTACTCTCCAACGTGCTCACCAACATCGAGGGTTGCTTTGACAATTTGAACGCTTTGGGCTCTCGCATTGCCCAACTCGTGAGCGAGAACGATTTCCTCTCTAGCCTGAGAAACCGCATCTCCATCCCCGGGGGCACTTGTGCATTCGATTTGCCCGTCTATCACGCTTGGCAACAAAAGGCCAACACAGAGAGACAAGAGGACATCAAGCGCTGGACCGAACCCTTGAGCCCCTTGTACAAAAGTGTGGAACTCCTCTTGGGTCTCATGCGCGACAACGGAACTCCTCAAAAGGTGATGGCACCTGCTGGCCTATTCCAACAAAACCTGCCCCAAGGCAAGTTTCAGCTCCTTCGCTTGTACATCGATCCAGCGCTCAATTTGGTGCCTGAGATCAGTGGCAACCGCATGATGGTCTCCATCCG
Source organism: uncultured Burkholderiales bacterium (assembly GCA_903865035.1). Taxonomy (GTDB): domain Bacteria; phylum Pseudomonadota; class Gammaproteobacteria; order Burkholderiales; family Burkholderiaceae_C; genus Limnohabitans. The sequence goes on from CAIPII010000138.1 coordinate 1,306, forward strand.
GCTCATGAAAACCGGTGAAATGGGCAACGTTCAACCTTGCCCCATCGACACATCCCTAGAACTGGCTTTATGCAGTTGAGCCATGAGCAGCAACGCGTTTTTTCGCATCGTTAAATGCCCCGCTTGCGAGGGCGACAGCGTCTACAGCCCTCAAAACCCTTATCGCCCGTTTTGCTCTGAGAGATGCAAAAATCACGACTTTGGCGCATGGGCCAATGAAGAACACCGATTGGCTCAAGCACCAAGCACCGAGGACTTGATCGATGAGGTCCTCGATTTGGACCTTCCACCAGGCTCTGCTCGCCCACCTCGAAGCACCTTGCAATGAGCCTTGGGGCATAGAGCTCTAGGACTTGAACTCTTCTTGCAACCACTCCAAGACGGGAATGGCACCAGGCAAAATAGGACTCAGTGCAACCGGCAAGCTCACCCACGCAAAGCTTTGACCTTCCCTCATTTGCAACTCTCCACTCCAAGAGGAGATTCGACAAAAGTGAAGTTCAACCAAAGCATGAGGGTAGTCCACACATTCAACCCTCCACGGCGTGAAGTCAAGGATCTTGACACCCAACTCCTCCATCAACTCACGTGCCAAGGCGTCCCCGACACCCTCGCCCTCTTCGAGTTTTCCACCCGGAAACTCCCAGTAGCCTGCATACACCTTGCCCTCAGGTCTAGAGGTCATCAATAGGCTTTGGTCGGGTTTGATGAACACCCCAACCGCCACCTTGACCAAGGGTCGGTTCAAGTCCAAGGCCCGATCGGGCAAGGGAGCTGACACGTCTTTGGAGCCTTCGCCCAAAGCATTTGGCGCCTGCCATACCCGGCGAGTCTCGCCTTGCACTTGCTCAGTGTGTGCTTTGGGCTTGGCGTGCTTCATGGCTGCGTGAGATTCGTGCTCAAAACTGAGCAGAATAATCTTTTGCAAACTGATAAGCAACTCGCCCGCTGCGAGAACCTCTCTCCAAGGCCCACAAAAGTGCTGCTGGTTTGATCGCCTCAAAGTCACTCACATCGACCTTCAAAGCCACGAGCCACTGGTGCACGACACTCAGGTATTCGTCTTGAGCAAATGGGTAAAAGCTCACCCAAAGACCAAAGCGCTCGGACAAGGAAATCTTTTCTTCAACGCCCTCTCCGGGGTGAATCTCACCGTCCTCACTGGGTGCATAGCTCAAGTTCTCTTTCATGTACTCGGGCAGCAAGTGACGGCGGTTACTGGTGGCGTAGATGAGCACATTGGGTGTTGTGGCCGCAACCGTGCCATCCAAAATCGATTTCAATGCCTTGTACCCAGGCTCTCCATCTTCAAAGCTCAAGTCATCGCAAAAAATCATGAAGTACTCGGGTCTGGCACTCACCACATCGATCAAGTCAGGCAAATCGATCAAGTCGTCTTTGTCGACCTCAATCAACCTCAAACCCAAATGGGAGAACTCGTTCAAACACGCTTTGATGAGTGAGGACTTGCCCGTTCCCCTGGCTCCCGTCAAAAGCACGTTGTTTGCACCTCGCCCTTGCACAAAGTGCAAAGTGTTTTTGACGATCTTCTCTTTTTGAGGCTCGATTTCCACCAAGTCAGCCAAGCGCAGTGGAGCTACATGGCGCACGGGCTCCAAGACCCCGTGACCACTCGAGCCCGAGCGCTTCTTGTAACGAAAGGCGATGCTCGCTTGCCAATCGGGCTCACCCAAGGGCTTGGGCAACACCAACTCCACTCGGTCCATCAATCGCTCAACGCGGTCAACCAAACGCTCCAACACCAAAGCCACTTTGTCCATGGTTCAATTTTTCTCGATTAAGTTCAATGGGCTCAAAACCATCGCAAAAGACCGTGTCCTGGCAATGGGTCTGAAAGAAACAGGTGAGGAGTTGCGGTATGCCAACTCTCTTCGATTAACTTCTGTAGTCCGCGTTGATGCTCACGTAGTCGTGGCTCAAGTCACAGGTCCACACCTCTTGTGCAAAGGGGCCACGCCCGAGCACCACGCGCACCAAGATCTCGGCCTTGGCCATCACCTCTGAGGCCCTGGCCTCCACGTACTCGGGATGACGTCCACCGTTTTTGGCCACATGAACGTCGTCCAAATACAAGTCGATCAGACCTGGGTCCAAGTCCTCGATGCCCGCATAACCAACGGCCGCCAAAATGCGGCCCAAATTGGGATCACTTGCAAAGAAAGCGGTTTTGACCAAAGGAGAGTGAGCAATCGACAAAGCCACTTGCAAGCACTCAGGCTCGCTTTTACCACCCTCAACACGGATCTTGATGAATTTGGTAGCCCCTTCAGCGTCTCTCACGATCGCTTGCGCCAAGAGGACGGACAGCTCTTTGATCGCTTCAAAAAAGAGCTTTCCATCTCCGTGGTCCAAGTCTTCGATGACTGGGTTGCCCGCTTTGTGAGTGGCCATGACGACAAAGGAGTCATTGGTGGAGGTGTCTCCATCGACCGTGATGCGGTTAAAGGACGCGTTGGCAAGCCTCTCGGTCAGGGATTGCATGATCTTTGGCGACACGCAAGCGTCGGTGGCGATGAAGCCCAACATCGTGGCCATGTTGGGATGGATCATCCCCGCTCCCTTGGCCACACCTGTCAGGGTCACTTTGTGAGAGGAAAGGGTGATGGTTTTGGAGTAAGCCTTGGGTTGGGTGTCGGTGGTCATGATCCCAGTCGCCAAATCTCCCCAAGCGCTTTGCCCCATTTGGTCCAAAGCAAGTGGCAGCGCTTGGATGATCTTCTCGTGGGGCAAAGGCTCCATGATCACCCCGGTTGAGAAGGGAAGAACTTGCTCGGGAGAGATCTCCAGCAATCTTGCCAAAGCAATGCACGTCGCTTGGGCCCTCATCATGCCCTCCTCACCCGTGCCCGCGTTGGCGTTGCCCGTGTTGATCATGAGCGCTCGAATGCCATGACCTTGAGACAAATTTTGACGACCAATGATGACCGGAGCGGCACAAAAGCGGTTCTTGGTGAAGACGGCAGCAACGCTGGTGCCCTCGTCCAAAAGCACCACGCTCAAATCGGAGCGGTTCGCCTTTTTGATGCCGGCTTGCACCACCGACAACTGAACCCCTCTCACAGGGTGCAGGCTCGCAAAATCAGGCAAACTTAAATTGACTGGCATATCCTGGGTCCTTCAATCGAAATCAGATTAACGCATCTCGCACTGGTTTGACCCAGGCGATTGAATCACTTGAGTTGGCCGTGGCAGTGTTTGTATTTCCGACCACTGCCACAGGGACAGGGCTCGTTTCTGCCAACCGCTGGCACTTGTGGATCAAAACCGGGGTTGGCCAGAGGTGAGAAACCTGCCTCACTCACCTGCGCCTCACCCGTCTCATCGGGTGCGCTGTAGGTGACGTTTTGAATGGCCTCGGCCTTCTCCTCCAGAGTCTGCGCAGCTTGGTCGAGTTGATCTTGAGACTGAATTTGCACCGTCATCAAAGTCTTGGTGACCTCGTGCTTGACCGAATCCAACAACTGTCCAAAGAGCTCAAAGGCCTCTCGCTTGTACTCTTGCTTGGGCTGCTTTTGTGCGTACCCGCGCAAATGGATGCCTTGGCGCAAGTAATCGAGTGCCGACAAATGGTCTCTCCAATGCGTGTCAATGCTTTGGAGCAAAACCACACGCATGAAAGGCGTGAACTGGGTGGGGCCCACCAAAGACACTTTGCCTTCAAACTGATCGTTGGCGCTCTTAATCACCCAAGCACGAACATCTTCCTCATCGACTTGATCGGAGGCTTTCATCAATGCACTCAAGTCCAAGTGAATTTGCCACTCTTGGTGCAAGGCCGACTCCAAGCCCTTGATGTCCCACTGCTCTTCCATCGATTCAGCAGGAACGTACTGGTTGACCAAATCGGAGAAACAACCTTCGCGCAAGGAGGCGATTTGAGCGCTCAGGTCTTGCGCGTCCAAGATGTCGTTTCTTTGCTGGTAAATAACTCGGCGTTGGTCGTTGGAGACGTCGTCGTATTCGAGCAGCTGCTTTCTCATGTCAAAGTTGCGAGCCTCGACTTTGCGCTGCGCGCTCTCAATGCTCCTCGATACCATCCCAGCCTCGATCGCCTCGCCCTCAGGCATCTTCAAGCGGTCCATGATCGCTTTGACACGGTCACCCGCAAAAATACGCATGAGCGGATCATCCAAGCTCAGGTAAAACCGGGACGAACCTGGGTCGCCTTGGCGACCAGAGCGACCCCGCAACTGGTTGTCAATGCGTCTGGACTCGTGTCTTTCTGTGGCGATGATCCTCAAGCCCCCGAGCGCCTTGACGGCTTCATGGTCCGCGGCCCACTGATCTTTGCGAGCTTGCACCTTTTGCGCGCGCTCCTCAGGTGACAAACTCTCATCGGCCTCGATGGTGGCGATGATTTTCTCGATGTTGCCACCCAACACAATGTCCGTTCCACGACCCGCCATGTTGGTGGCGATGGTGATTGATTTGGCCACACCCGCTTGTGCGATGATGTCGGCCTCTTTTTCGTGCTGCTTGGCGTTCAAGACTTGGTGCGGCAAATGCTCTCTTGTGAGCATCTCAGAGATCAACTCCGAGTTCTCAATCGAGGTCGTGCCCACCAGCACCGGTTGTCCACGGCGGTGACATTCTTTGATGTCATCGATGGCCGCTTTGTACTTCTCAGCCGTCGTCTTGTAGACACGGTCCAATTGATCTTCTCTTCGACTGATGCGATTGGGAGGAATCACCACGGTCTCCAAACCGTAGATCTCTTGGAACTCAAACGCTTCGGTGTCCGCCGTTCCCGTCATGCCCGAGAGCTTGGTGTACAAGCGGAAGTAGTTTTGGAAGGTGATGGAGGCCATGGTCTGGTTTTCGGCCTGGATTTGCACACCCTCTTTGGCCTCCACCGCTTGGTGCAATCCGTCGCTCCAACGTCTGCCCGACATCAAACGCCCAGTGAACTCGTCCACAATCACAATCTCGCCACCTTGGTTCACGTAGTGCTGGTCCTTGAAGAACAAGTGGTGCGCTCTCAGAGCCGCATACAAGTGATGCATCAAGCTGATGTTGGCGGGATCATAGAGTGAGGCTCCGGGTGGGAGCAAATTCATTTGAGTGAGCAAACTCTCCGCTTTCTCGTGACCCGACTCCGTCAAAAAGACCTGTCTGGACTTCTCATCCAGGGTGAAGTCACCCGGTGTGATGATGCCCTCTCCAGTTCTTGGATCTTCCTCACCGATTTGTTGCGTGAGTTTGGGCACCACTTGGTTAATGGCCAAATAAACAGAGGTGTGATCCTCGGCTTGCCCACTGATGATCAAAGGCGTTCTCGCCTCGTCAATCAAAATCGAATCCACCTCGTCTACGATGGCGTAATGCAAACGGCGTTGCACGCGGTCTTGCGCCTCGTAGACCATGTTGTCTCTTAAGTAGTCGAAACCGTACTCGTTGTTGGTGCCGTACGTGATGTCGGCACGGTAAGCGGCTTGCTTTTCTGCACGGCTCAGTTGAGGCAAATTGACACCCACAGTCAACCCCAAGAAGGTGTACAAGCGACCCATCCAATGCGCGTCACGTTGGGCCAAGTAATCGTTCACGGTCACCACGTGCACGCCTTTGCCGCTCAACGCATTCAAAAAGACGGGCAAGGTGGCGGTGAGTGTTTTACCCTCACCGGTTCTCATCTCGGCAATTTTGCCTTGGTGCAGCGCGATACCACCCACCATTTGGACGTCAAAGTGACGCATCTTCATGACCCGCTTGGAGCCCTCACGAACGAGCGCAAAGACCTCAGGCAAAATTGCATCGATCTCTTCGCCCTGGGCCAATCGGTCTTTGAACGATTGTGTTTTGGCCCTCAATTCATCGTCGCTCAAAGGCTCAAAGGAGCTCTCGAGCGCATTGATGCGCTCCACGGTTTTGCGGTACTGTTTGAGAAGGCGCTCGTTGCGACTTCCAAAAATTTGGGTGAGTAAATTAAAAGCCATTTATTCGGTACGGAACATGCGCTCAAAAACAGGGGTAAATCCCCTGAAAAGGCGCCTGTCACACTTTCCTTTGGGTTAATTCATCATTTTAACTGGGCTTACGCAGCATAATGACGACATGAGCCAAGCCCCTTTGAAAAAACCCCCAGAATCAGCGCTTACTGGCACTTCATTTGGACCGAGGGAGGCTGCCTTGAAGGCGGAGATCGCCAAAGAGGCTGAAAGAGAAGCAAACCAGCGCCAAAAAACACTTCAAGCCTATCGATCTTTGGGCTACACCACCCCTCCAAAAGCCAAATCGATGATCCGAGGCCAAGCCGTGGATGCTTTGCAGGCGGCCCAAAGTGCACCGGGGCTGGCGCAATTGATCGGACAAGCCCAAGGGGCTCAAAAAAGACTCCAAGCCCTCAAAAGTTTACTGCCCGCTCCTATTTTGAACCAATTGAGCGCAGGCCCAATCGAGGACGGCACTTGGGTGCTGATGATCAAGAGTGCAGCCGCGGCGAACAAATTACGGCAAATGGCGCCCGCCATGAGCGCTCACCTGAGGAGCCAAGGTTGGCCTATTGAGAGAATTCAAATCAAAGTGATCCAAAGCCACGGCGACGCTTGACATCACACTTCATCTTGTGAGATCGGAGCATTCGTCACATGCTTTTTTTCAGAGAGCTTGAGTCTTAAGCCTCAATAAACTCTTCACGCAATGCGTAAGGTCTCACCAACACTTCTGCAGGCAAGTTGAGTTGGCTGACCAGTCGTCGAATCATTTCAAGCGTGAGAGGTCGAGCTCGGTTCAAGATTTCAGATACGCGTC
>CAIPII010000139.1 GCA_903865035.1 uncultured Burkholderiales bacterium
CTTTGGATTTACCCAGTGAAGACTTCAGCCGCGATTTGGAGCGGCCCATCTCTGGCCTCAAAGTGGGCATACCCAAGGAGTTCTTTGGACCTGGCTTGAGTCCCGACGTGAAGGCGCGGGTTCAAGAAGCTTTGTCTCAACTCAAAGCAATGGGCGCTCAATTGGTCGATGTCGAGTTGCCCAAGACCGAGCTCTCTATTCCGGTCTACTACATCTTGGCTCCAGCCGAGGCGTCCAGCAATTTGAGCCGCTTTGATGGCGTGAAGTTTGGTCACCGCGCAAAAGACTTTCACAACCTGGACGAGATGTACCGCAAAAGCCGCTCCGAAGGGTTTGGGCAAGAGGTGCAACGCCGAATCATGGTGGGCGCTTACGTGCTCTCACACGGTTACTACGACGCGTACTATTTGCAAGCTCAAAAGATCCGCAGAATGATTGCCAACGATTTCCAAAACGCATTCAAACACTGTGATTTGATCGCTGCCCCCGTGGCCCCAAGCGTGGCTTGGAAGTTGGGTGAGTTGAACGATGACCCTGTTGCCAACTACTTGGCCGACATCTTCACTTTGCCAGCCTCACTGGCGGGTCTACCTGGCATGAGCATTCCGTGTGGCCTGGGAGAGCAGGGCTTGCCCGTTGGACTGCAATTGATGGGCAACTACTTGAACGAGAGCTTGATGCTGAATGTGGCACACCAATACCAAACCCAAACGTCTTGGCATTTGGCCAAACCCGGCGCAACAGGAGTGGCAGCATGAGCAGTTCTGCATTGATACACGGCTTTGAGGTGGTGATTGGTTTTGAGACTCACACCCAACTCACCACCGAGAGCAAAATTTTCTCGCGCGCACCAACGGCTTTTGGTGCCGCCCCCAACACCCAAGCCTGTGCAGTTGACATGGCTCTCCCAGGGACCCTTCCTGTGATGAACAAAGGTGCGGTTCAACGCGCCATCGAGTTTGGTTTGGCAGTGGGTGGACACATCTCTGAGCGAAGTATTTTTGCGCGCAAAAATTACTTCTATCCCGATCTGCCCAAAGGCTACCAAATCAGCCAATTTGAGATTCCCGTGGTTCAAGGTGGAGAGGTCGAATTCTTCCTCGGCACCGAGAAAAAGGTGGTGCGCTTGGTGCGTGCGCACTTGGAAGAAGATGCGGGCAAGTCCTTGCACGAGAATTTCACCGACCAAACGGGCATCGATTTGAATCGCGCGGGCACGCCCCTCTTAGAAATCGTCACCGAGCCCGACATGCGCTCCAGTGCCGAGGCCGTGGCCTACGCCAAAGAATTGCACAAGATCGTCACCTGGATTGGCATTTGCGATGGCAACATGCAAGAGGGCAGCTTCAGGTGCGACGCCAACGTCTCCGTGCGTCGCCCTGGCGAGCCTTTGGGCACTCGGCGTGAGATCAAAAACCTCAACAGCTTCAAGTTCATGCAACAAGCCATTGACTTTGAAGTGCAGTGGCAAATCGAACAAATCTTGGATGGTCACTCGATCCAACAAGCCACCGTGCTCTTCAACCCGGATACTGGCGAGACTCGCTCGATGCGAACCAAAGAAGACGCGGCTGACTACCGCTATTTCCCCGACCCAGACTTGCCCCCCCTCTTTATCGAGAGGGCTTGGGTAGACCAAGTGCGATCTGAAATGACGGAGTTGCCCCGCGTGAAGGCCGCTCGCTTCATCGACACCTTTGGCTTGCCCGAATACGACGCCACGACCCTCACACAAACGCAGGTCATGGCAGACTACTTTGAGCACCTGGCCAAGTTGTGCAAAGAGCCCAAGACCGCCAGCAACTGGGTCATGGGAGAGCTCTCACGCCGATTGAACCAAGCCGACCTGGGCTTTGAAGCTTCACCCGTTAGCGCCACCCTCATGGCCGCCATACTGGTGAGGATCTCGGACGGCTCTTTGTCCAACAATGCGGGCAAAACTGTTTTGGATGCTGTGTGGCAAGACGCTCCTGGCGCAGAAAACTTGGATCAAGCGTTGAGCGCCATTGACCAAGTCATCGAGTCCAAAGGTTTGAAGCAAATCAACGACTCAGGCGCCCTCAAGGCGATCATTGCAGAGGTGATGGCAAAAAACCCAGACAACGTGACCCAATACAAAGCGGGCAAAGAAAAAGCCTTCAACGCTTTGGTGGGTCAGGTGATGAAAGCCTCGCAGGGCAAAGCCAATCCCAAAGAGGTCAACGATTTGCTCAAAGCGGCCCTGTCCGAGTAAAAGAAAAGCGCAGGCGCCCCACAGGTCGCCCGCCGCTCACGCCACTCAAACGCCGTAGCGAGCTCGATAAGCGGCCACAGCCGGCTGGTGAGCCTTGACCTCGGGGTTGTCTTGCGTGTTGAGGTAGGACAGCAAATCGGCCAAGGTGGCCACGGCACAAACCTTCATGCCCAGTTGCGATTGCACGTATTGCACGGCACTGTAGGGCACCTCTTGGAGTGTGCCGTCAACTTTTTCAGTGGCGCGCTCTTGGCGGTCCAACGCAATCACCACCGCTTGTGGATGTGCACCCGCTCGGGTGATGAGTTCGATGGATTCTCTGACCGCTGTCCCCGCACTCATCACATCGTCCACGATCAAGACGCGACCTGAGAGTTTCGCGCCCACCAAATGCCCACCTTCGCCGTGGTCCTTGACCTCTTTGCGGTTGTACGCAAAGGGCACGTTCTTTCCAAGCCTTGCCAACTCCATCGCAAGCGTTGCACCAAGCGGAATGCCCTTGTAAGCAGGGCCAAAAATCATGTCAAACTCGATGCCACTTGCAAGCACAGCCTGGGCATAAAAATGGGCCAACTTGGAGAGTTTTGCTCCGTCGTCAAAAAGCCCAGCGTTGAAAAAGTAGGGCGACAAACGACCCGCCTTGGTGACGAATTCACCGAACTTCAAAACCCCACTGTCCAATGCAAATTGAACAAACGCTTGTGCGTTTGAGTCCTCAAGTGTGGTGTGGGTGTGAGCGTCAGTGGACATGGTCAAAGATTCAAGAAAAAACGGTTTAAACGTTGCACCCCAAGCCAAGACTTTGGGCTGCCATCCTTGGCATTGTAGTGTGCAGCACTTGGAGCGAGTCCTGTTAAACTCATTTTCCATCTCCCCTTAGCACTCAGCCCATCATGAGAATCATCACCGCCAACTTGAACGGCATCCGATCCGCCACCACCAAGGGATTTTTCCCCTGGCTTGAGACTCAAAACGCGGACATCTTGGGCGTGCAAGAACTCAAGGCCCAAAGGGACGATTTGAGCCAAGAGATGGTGCAGCCCGCATCCATCGCAAGCTCCAAAACGCTCCAAGGCGCTTTTCATTTCGCAGAAAAAAAGGCTACTCAGGCGTTGGCATCTACTCGGCCAAAGAGCCCAGCGACATCGTCTATGGCATTGAGAATGAAGAATTTGATCTTGAAGGGCGATGGGTGGAGATGCGATTTGACACACCCTCTCGAAAACTCTCCTTCATCAGCAGCTACTTTCCCAGTGGTTCAAGTTCCGATGAGCGCCAAGAGGCCAAATTCAGGTACTTGGATCACGTCCTGCCACGCATCACCGCGTTGGCCAAAGAGCGTGAGTTTGTCTTGATGGGGGACATCAACATTGCCCACCAAAACATCGACTTGAAGAAC
>CAIPII010000140.1 GCA_903865035.1 uncultured Burkholderiales bacterium
AAGAGGCACGACTTATCCGTTTTGGAGTCGATTGGATACAGACAAGAAAACGATCACTTTGGTGGGAAGAGCTTTTGCAAACGACCCTGGAAGAGTCGCTCAATTGGAAGCGATCAAGAATTTGGCCGTTGAAAAAATCCCTTTTTTCCCACTAGAGGTGAGGGCAACTCCTGCTGCGTCTTGCATTTACTCTGAATACACTTTTTCCTACGCTTTGGGCGTTCCCACTCGATTGCTCATGAGGTGCGCGCGTGACTTTTCGTCTCTCTTTTATGAGGTGCTTAAAGTTGACAAGGACAATGAACTTAGAAATTTAACGCGTTGAATGCATTCAAACAGCCAAGCATTTGCCCCATTCTTTTTGCGCCGCTCAAGGCCATCACCGTATGGCCTTGAGGGTTTGGGGACCTCAAATGCAAAGGGGCATAACGTTCGCTAGGGACATCTCTTTGTTCTTCAATCCAGCACCTAAGGGTGAGCATGAATCGATTCAAGGACCATGGTTTTTCAAGGAGACACTGATGAAGAAAACGAAACGATTTGGCGGCCCCCCTCAAGCCTCAATGTGGTTGGTTTGGGTTTCCATGCTTGCTTGTTCTTGGAGTCTTATTGCTCACGCTCAAGCCCCAGAGCGAACCATCGATGAAATCAAACTCGAGGCACAAGCCAGGGCCAACCGAGGTGGCTATCCGATGGGGGGCTTGGACCCCAAAGATGTTGAAAAAGCACTCTCCAATATTCGCACCCGAGACAGAGATGAATGGGCTCGCAATTGGTCGGACGTTGCCAATCGCTATGTGAGTGAGGCTCAAGCCAGCTCAGACCGTGCCAAAGCAGCGATTGCCTACAAGAAAGCCTGGCGCCTTTTCTACATGGCTCAGTGGCCAGTTCCCAACTCTGAAGGCAAGAAGCAAGCCTATGCCCAAGCCTTGAAGGCTTACGCCAATTACGCTCAGAGTTTGGATCCTCCTCTTGAAGTTGTGCAAATCCCCTTTGAGGGGAAATCATTCAGTGCCTACTTGCGACTGCCCAAGAACACCACCCAAAAGGCCCCCATGATCTTGGCCATCAGTGGGCTTGACAGCAGAAAGGAGACCGTCGCCGACAGTTATGGAGAGATTTTGTCCCACGGTGTTGGCTTCATTGCCGTTGACTCACCGGGCACAGGTCAAGCGCCAGTTAAGGTGAGCATCAATGCCGAGCGCATGTTCTCTGCTGTGCTCGACTACTTGGCGACTCTTCCTCAAGTTGACACCCAAAGGATCATCGTCTCGGGCGTGAGTTTTGGAGGCTATTGGGCCAGCAAGTTGGCCTTTGTTGAACGCAATCGATTGCTGGGCAGTGTTGCCCAGTCGCCACCCATTGATGATTTCTTCAGTGAAAAGTTTTTGCGAGAAGGCACCATGGGCAACAAAGAGTATTTGTTTGATTTGGCCCCAGCTTTCATCAATGTGTTTGAGGGCGCGCAAACGGTAGACGATTTGGCGCGCTTGATGCCAGCCATGTCCCTCAAAGCCATGGGACTGCTTGGTAAAGCGACTCCTCCAATGCTGGTGGTGGGTGGCGTCAAAGACACCCAAGTGCCCATGGTGGACTTGGAGCTATTGATGCGCTCTGGCGACGTGCCCAAGGACGCTTGGATCAATCCCTTGGGAGGACACTTGGGACGTGAGGCAAAAGGCTGGACCGATCCCGTCATCTTCTCCAAGGTCATCGTACCTTGGGAATTGAGGTTGATTGAAGCGTCTTACAAAAAATAGCTTCAATTGGGTGCTTGGGATCAGTCGGGTTTGATTTTTGAGGAATGCACGACAGGTCTCCAGCGTTCCAGTTCAGTTGCAATCAATTTGCCAAAGACCTCAGGGGTGTTTGGCGTTGCCTCTGCCCCCTCTGCTTGGAGTCGAGCTTTGAGCTCAGGTGTGTTCAAGCTTGCATTGATTTGAGCATTCAATTTGGCGATCACGGCTTGGGGTGTGCCAGCAGGCGCCACAATGCCGTACCACTGATCGGCTTCAAAGTTTGCAAATTCCTTGAGCCCACTTTCTTGCACGGTGGGAATTTCAGGAAAGCTGCTCAGGCGGTTTTTGCTTGACACAGCGAGCGCTTTGAGTTGTCCGCTCTTGATGAACGCCATGACCGCAGGAGCTCCAGTGAACACCAGTTCAATTTGGCCAGCAACCAAATCGGTGACTGCAGGACTTGTCCCTTTGTAGGGGACATGAACCATGGTGGTTTGGCTTTGTAATTTGAAATATTCAGTGGCCAAGTGGGCTGCGCTGCCATTACCGCCTGAGCCGTAATTGATGGCATTGGGTTTATTGCGAAGGTATTCCACCAACTCTCGAACGTTGTTGACTGGCACGCTGGGGTGGACCACCATGATGTTGGGCACGCGTGCAATCCAAGCAACGGGCGCAAAACTTTTGATGGGGTCATAGGGCAAATTGGGGTAAATGGAGGGGGTCACGGCCAAAGTGCCAATGTGACCCATGAGCAAGGTGTAACCATCTGCAGGTGCTTTGGCCACGCGATCTGCACCTATTGAGCCACCTGCTCCAGGTACATTTTCGATCAGCACCGCTTGGCCCCAGGCTTGGCTTAACTTTTGTCCAATTGAGCGCCCCAAAATGTCGGTGCTGCCACCAGGTGTGAAAGGCACCACCAAATGAATGGCTTTGGTGGGGTAGGTTTGAGCTTGAACACTCAAGCTCAGCACCATCATGGCCAAGGACAAGCACTTGAGAAACAAATGCATGTGATTTGAAGATGAACGAGTGGCCATTGATGGGCTCCTAGTTGAATGGATGCGGATAAATCGCTTGGAAGTGGTCAATCGATCCAAGGTTGTTCAAAGTTGATCTGTGAGAATTATTTTAGGTGCATTTGGGCTTTGCACTCGGGATTGTGGAGTGTACCAAGCCACATTGCGCGTAAGTGGTTAGAATCGGGCGGAATTTAAAACAAGCTTCAAGGATTCAAAAATGTCACAACTAGCATTGACGATTGCGACCACCGATTACGATCATTTCAGGGATTTCAGAACGGGTAAAGTCAAAGCAGAGGGCATCGATTTGAATTGGCTCACCTTGGGCCATCATGAGTGTTTTGCCCGTTTTACAGCCAATCGAGAGTTCGATCTCTCCGAGCTCTCTTTTGCCAAATTTTGCACTCAAGTGACTCGCAGCGACAGTGACATCATCGGTCTGCCAGTCATTTGTTCGAGGCTCTTTAGGTTTTCCTCTTTTTATGTCAATAAAAAAAGTGGTATCAAAAGCGTCAAAGACTTGATTGGCAAGAAAATCGGCTCACCCGAGTGGGCGCACTCTGCAGCTGTGTACATGCGTGGATGGTTGCACAATGACATGGGGGTTAAGCTCCAAGATGTGCATTGGTATCAAGCGGGTGCGAACGCGCCTGGACGCGCTGAGAAGGTTGAAATCACTTTGCCTGAAGGCGTGAAGTTGACTCGCGTTGCGGACAAGTCCCTGAGTGAGATGCTCGCCAGCGGTGAAATCGATTGCGCCATCATTGCAAGACCTCCAACCTGTTTTTTGCAAAATCATCCAGACATCGTTCGACTCTTCCCTG
>CAIPII010000141.1 GCA_903865035.1 uncultured Burkholderiales bacterium
CCAACAATTCTCGAATCGGGGTCATGAGCCCTGTGTACGTGGCTGGGTTGCTCCTTGGCGTTCTTCCAATGGGAGACTGATCCACGTTGATGACCTTGTCAAATTGTTCCAAGCCCGTGATCTCATCGTGGGCGGCAGGCTCTTCGTGTGCTCGGTACAAGTGCTTTGCTGCAGCGGTGTACAAGGTGTCATTGACCAAAGTCGATTTACCTGAGCCCGAAACCCCAGTCACACAGGTCATGAGTCCCACAGGAATGTCAACGCTCACGTTTTGTAAATTGTTGCCCCTGGCGCCTTTGAGCGACAAACTCAAGCCTTTTGCAACTCGACTCTCACCAAGCGACTCATCCTTGGAGAGGCCCTGCTCTTTTTCATCTTGAAACTCCTGCTGCCCTTGCGCCTTCGACGCCATGCGTGCAAAGGGATGAGGCTGATCCATTGTGCTCACCCGTTGCGCCGCATAGCCTTTGTTTTTGACGGCACTCGCCTGAGTGCTCAAGCGTTTCTTCTCCTTGGCACTGGAGAGGGCCGATTGTGGCTTGGTGTGCCCCAAACTGGCCATCGCGGCTTGCTCGGTGAGCCAAGGCGTTCTGCTTTGGGGCACTTCGATTTTGAGCGCGCCACTCAAGTACCGACCCGTCAAAGACTCGGCGTTTTGCTCCACCTCGGTGGGCGTGCCTTGTGCGATCACTCGCCCTCCGTGCACCCCTGCCCCAAGACCCATGTCCACACAATAGTCGGCTGCTCGAATCATGTCCTCGTCGTGCTCGACCACCAAAACCGAGTTTCCAATGTCTCTCAAGTGTTTCAAGGTCTCGATCAACCGGTCGTTGTCCCTTTGATGCAGTCCAATGCTGGGCTCATCGAGCACATACATCACACCCGTCAGACCCGAGCCAATTTGTGAGGCGAGTCGAATGCGCTGCGCCTCGCCTCCACTCAGCGTCTCGGCACTCCTGGCCAAACTCAAATAATTCAAGCCCACGTCGTTCAAAAAGCGAAGCCTCGCTTCAACCTCTTTCACCACCTTAGCGGCAATGTCCTTCTTGGCACCGTGCAGCGTGAGCGTTTGAAAATACTTGTAGCACTCACCCAAGGTCAAGTGGCTCACCTCATGCAGTCCTTTGGCTTGTTCGCCCTCTCCCAGTCGAACATGCAATGCCTCAAGCCTGAGTCTCGCGCCCAGGCAAGTTTGACACGCACGCTCGCTTTTGAAGCGAGCCAAATCCTCTCGAACCAAGGAAGAGTCGGTCTCGACATATCGCCGCTTCATGTTGGGCAAAATACCTTCAAATGGGTGCTTCTTGGTGGTCTTGCGAGAACCCTCCAACAAATGGGTGAACTTGATCTCCTCAGCTCCAGAGCCATGCAAAATGATCTGCTGTATGTCCGCTTTCAAGTCCTCAAAAGGGGTCTCCAAATCGAAACCGTAATGTTTGGCCAAGCTCTCGAGCAGCGAAAAATAATGCGTGTTCCTTTTGTCCCAACCTTTGATGGCACCAGAGGCCAAGCTCAAGGAAGGAAACGCCACGACACGGTTGGGATCAAAGAAGTCCTCATGACCCAAGCCCTCACAGGCCGGGCACGCTCCACTGGGTGAATTGAATGAGAACAGCCTGGGCTCCAACTCACCCATTGAAAAGTGGCACGTCGGGCAAGCGAATTTCGCGTTGAAGCGTCTCTCAAGCGAGGTGTCCATCTCCAGCACAATGGCGTGACCTTGAGAGACTTGCAGGGCAGCCTCAAAACTCTCGGCCAATCTTTGTTTGGCGTCTTCTCTGACCTTTAAGCGATCGATCACCACATCCAAATCGTGCTTTTCATTTTTTTGCAACTTTGGCATCTCGGTGGCTTCAAACACCTCTTGTCCCAACCGAAAACGAACAAAGCCTCGCGCTTGAAGTCCCGCCAATTGATCGACGAACTCGCCCTTTT
This sequence comes from uncultured Burkholderiales bacterium, assembly GCA_903865035.1. GTDB lineage: Bacteria > Pseudomonadota > Gammaproteobacteria > Burkholderiales > Burkholderiaceae_C > Limnohabitans. Next base: position 1,936 of record CAIPII010000141.1, read on the forward strand.
TTCCCCTTGCAATGGGTGCCAAAATCATGATGCGCGTGTCAACGGGCAAGGCCATCACGGTGTCCACCATTTGAGATACCGTCTGTGAGCTCAAGGGCATTTGGTGCTCAGGGCAATGCGGCGTGCCAGCACGTGCAAAGAGCAGTCTCAAGTAGTCGTGAATTTCTGTCACCGTTCCCACGGTGGAGCGTGGGTTGTGGCTTGTCGCCTTTTGCTCAATGGAGATGGCCGGTGAGAGCCCTTCGATCAAATCGACATCGGGCTTGTCCATGCGCTGCAAAAATTGTCTGGCATACGCAGACAAGCTCTCCACGTATCTGCGCTGCCCTTCGGCATAAAGGGTGTCAAAGGCCAGACTCGATTTGCCCGACCCCGACAAACCCGTGATCACCACCAACTGGTTCCTGGGCAAGTCCAAATCGATGTTTTTGAGGTTGTGTGTTCTTGCCCCTCGAATGCTGATCAAGCCAAAAGGGCTCTTGAGGGTTTGGCCAAGGTATGGGCCGTCTAGAGAAGCGTTCACGATTTTTTGCCACATCCAAGTGATTAACCCACGATGATAGCTTTTTTTCCTTCGCCTCACCATGTGTTTTGCAACACATGGCGCATGTCCTTGGGCACTGCGCGCCTCTTTCCCAACCGACCCTTTGACTCACCCAGTCCTTTCGTGTTCTCCACTTTTGTGTTTGCGCTTTTTTACACAGAGCCCTCACAATTGCGCCTGAGTTGGGAGACAATGACGACTTCACCTTACGAATGCCTGTGAATTCATTGTTTTCATTGCATTTTTTTCTTTCGTTTCATGACCACCGCTCTTGAATCTCATCGAATGACACCCAGCGAGAGGCATTCCAGCTTCTCTTTGGCGAGTATCTATGCCCTTCGCATGTTGGGCCTATTCATGGTTTTACCGGTTTTCTCCATTGAGGCGCGGCATTACGAAGGTGGGGACGATCAAGCGGCGATTGGCCTGGCCATTGGGATGTATGGCTTGGTACAGGCCTGTTTGCAAATCCCGCTTGGCATTGCCGCGGATCGAGTGGGTCGCAAACCTGTGATCGTGTTTGGTTTGGTGCTGCTGGGCTTGGGCAGTCTGGTGGCAGCCCATGCACAAAGCGTTTGGGGCCTTGGGCTGGGGCGAGCCATACAAGGCGGAGGAGCCGTCTCGGCCGCGGTGTCTGCTCTACTGGCCGATCAAACCCGCGTGGAGGTTCGCACCAAAGGCATGGCCCTCATTGGGGCCAGCATTGGTCTCATGTTTGCCCTCTCTTTGGTGATGGGCCCCTTGCTCAATGAGTGGGGTGGATTGCCCCTCATTTTTGAGTGCACGCTGGCGCTTTCTATGTTGGGCATTTTGAGCATTCTCTTTTGGACGCCCAAAGAAACGTCCAATCTGCGTGTCAGCTCACCCGTGCCATTTTCCCAAACCCTTGCTTTGATGTTCAAGCACGATTTGCTGCGCTTGAATGCGGGTGTTTTCATTCTTTACTGCGTTCAACTGGCGTCTTGGATGGCCGTACCCGCTTTATTGCTTGCCTGTGGGGTTGCCAAATCCGATCATGGCTGGATTTATTTGCCTGCGGTGTTGTTGTCCTTCGTTTTCATGGGTGCAAGCCTCTTTCGCTTGGAGCGAAAGGGACTCCTCAGACCGTTGTTCTTGAGCTGCATTGCTTTGGTCTTTTTCGTTCAATTTGGCTTCATGTTTGAGAGCGTCAACGAGCCACAGGTTTGGGTGATCGAGACCTTGCTTTTTTTGTTCTTTTGCGGCTTCAACATTTTGGAGGCCACCCAACCCAGTCTCACCTCCAAAATCGCACCTCAGCACTCGCGTGGCACAGCCATGGGGGTGTACAACACCCTTCAATCCTTGGGCATTTTTGCCGGAGGCGCGTTGGGCGGATGGATCAACAAATCGCTGGGACCCGTGGGGCTTTTCGCTGCTTGTGGCGCTTTGCTCTTCGTTTGGTTTTGGGTCGCTTGGCCCATGAATTACAAACCCTCCCCCAGTCAAGGCTGAGCGGCTCGCGACTTACAAAAATGAGCGCTCTGGTTTTTTAAAGAGCCTATTTTGACAAGCACAAAGCGTTGGGTTGGGTCTGCAGAAAAAAATCACCCTTTCGCCGCTTTTTCAAGCACCCGGTGAACTTCCCTTTCAATCCCTTGGTCTTAGGATATCATTGATCACCAATCATGGACCTTTGAACTTTTGATGCCACACGAATCAGGCACACCAGTTGGGTCCTTTCATCTGATTTTTACCCGAAAGAGTGTTTCATGGCATCTGTTAACAAAGTGATTTTGATGGGCAACTGTGGTCGAGACCCTGAGGTTCGATATTTGCCATCGGGCCAAGCGGTGGCCAACGTGAGCATTGCAACCTCAACTCGCCGTAAAAACAAAGACACCGGTGACATGATTGAAGACACCCAATGGCATCGCATCACGTTTTACGACCGATTGGCTGAAATCGCAGGTGAATACGTCAAAAAGGGCCGCCCCATTTATGTGGAAGGCCGCTTGAAATACGGCAAGTACACGGATCCCGCTGGTGTTGAGAAAAACACCGTTGACATCATCGCAACCGAGCTCCAACTCTTGGGCGGACGTGAGGGTCAACCCTCCTCAGGTGGCGCGGGCAGCGCACACGACGAACCCACTCAGTATGCACCTCGTGCTCCACGG
>CAIPII010000142.1 GCA_903865035.1 uncultured Burkholderiales bacterium
TGACTTTAACTTCACAATTGTTTTTATTTCATCGGAATATGCCGCACCTAATGTAAACAACATCTGGTCTGCTATATAGATTTTACGGTTAGCAAAAATATCTTGATGTTCAGACCGATAATTGGCTATTTCTGCAGAAGTTGGCTTTGCTAAAGATGACAGATGATTTTCCAAATAAGCCTGCGCAAGTATCTGTGCTTTAGCATTCTCAATAAACTGCATCACAACAGGCTTACGATCTAATTTTTCATCCACCGCAGCATGAATTAAAATTTGACGATCCACCAAATTTTGAACAATCTGCCTACTTGCCACTTGTTGTTGGGCCGGCTGAATATTTGCGCGTTGCAATTCATTATTTAATTGGTGCACTGTAATTTCATCACCGTTAACGCTTACTAACGATTGACTCGATTTTTCATCCTCATATTTTTTTCCGCAAGCGACCAACTCAAGCCAATTCGCCAAATTGCTTTATTCACTGAAATGACCAAAGTTGAAAATGACACAACGATTGATGCAGCTGAAAAGCAAAAGAAAATCGCAGTCATCAAAGAAAAATTAGCACTGCTTGACAAGTGATCTAAAGAGAAACAACCTATGACCGCTGCCCCAGTGAAAGCTCAAAACACCCAATCATTGACTGAGCAAGAATTGCTCAAACCTCGATCATGGGCTTCTTGGCTAACCTGGGGCGCTTTGGTCATTGCTTTGTCTTTGAGCTGGAAAGGGGTCGAAATGGACCCCCTCACACTTTTCAGAGATGCTGGCAACATGTCCCAATTTGCCAAAGGCTTCTTTCCCCCTAGCTTTCACGATTGGCACTTCTACTTAGAAGAAATGCTTTTAACGGTAGAAATCGCTCTTTGGGGCTCTGCTCTTGCAATCTTTTGCTCCATTCCTTTGGGACTGCTATGCGCTGACAACATTGCGCCTGCTTGGGTCTATCAACCTCTTCGTCGATTGATGGATGCAGCAAGAGCCATCAATGAGATGGTATTTGCCATGTTGTTCATTGTGGCGGTTGGCCTTGGACCATTTGCAGGTGTCTTGGCGCTTTGGGTGCACACCACTGGCGTATTGGCAAAGCTCTTCTCTGAAGCCGTCGAGTCCATCGACCAACAGCCTGTAGACGGAATCCGTGCTACAGGTGCGAGCTCCACTCAAGAAATCGTCTATGGGGTCATACCACAAGTCCTGCCCCTTTGGATCTCATACTCGCTCTACCGTTTTGAAGCCAACGTCAGATCTGCCTCCGTTTTGGGTATGGTAGGAGCTGGCGGCATTGGGCAAATCTTGTGGGAAATTGTCCGTAGTTTTCAATACGCTGAAACTGCTGCTGTTTTGATCATTTTGATTGCCTCAGTCACTGTCATCGATTTGATTTCCTCTTACATCCGTCGCCAATTTGTTTAATTTGAGCACATGAACAACTCCAAAATCGCAAAACTAGATACTTTGCTCGATCAATACCTCCAACTGGGCTCAGCCATGTACGGTGGAGAGGCAGTAACGCAACTTGAACACGCGCTTCAATGCGCTCAACTGTCACAATCTGCAGGAGACTCGCCAGCACTGATTGCTGCTTGTTTGTTGCATGACGTGGGCCATTTACTCGCCCACATCAGCGTCAAGACATCCGAGGATGAGGATGATCACCATGAAAAGTTGGCCATGCAGCATCTCGAGGATTTATTTGGACTCGAAGTAACACAACCCATTTTGCTGCACGTCAATGCAAAGCGATATTTGTGCTCTGTGGATGATCGCTATTGGGGAGAACTATCGCCAGCTTCTCAAAAAAGCTTGGAAGTTCAAGGTGGTGTTTATTCTGCTGCTGAGGCTCTTGATTTTGCCAACTTGCCCTTTGCCAAAGACGCAATTAAATTGAGACAATACGACGATTTATCCAAGGACCCTCACCGCTCAACGCCAAAACTTGAAGACTTCAAGCCAATGCTTGAAAAGCTACTCATTCAGTAAAAAAATCGTCAAGCTCACTCTGGCTTTTGAAGCTGGTTAAAAATCGTCCTTATTCTTTTCCAGTTTGTGGTTTACACTTTTCCCTCATCAAAGGAGCATATTGAATGCTTCTAACCATGAGGGTTAAAGGATGAATCACGACATTTTGATACGAGAAGCTCAAAAGGACGATTTGCCTTTCGTCCTCAATCTTTATGCACAACCTGACATGGACAAAGGTCAGGTCTTAAGTGTTGAAAAAGCTCAAGAGATCTTTGAACTCTTTAGCCACTATCCCAACTACAGACTCTTCGTTGCCGTCACCAAGAATCAGCCCGAAGTAATATTCGGTACATTTGCATTGCTCATCATGAACAATTTGGCCCATATGGGCTCGTCTTCTGCGATCGTAGAGGATGTGGTAGTCAGCAAAAATCACCAAGGCCAAGGGATTGGGCAAATGATGATGTTTCATGCCATGGAGCTTGCCCGAAACGCTCAATGCTACAAATTGATCCTTTCATCAAATCATAAACGGCAAAAAGCCCATGATTTCTACCGCAAGTTGGGATTTAGCGAACATGGACTGAGCTTTCATGTTGATTTGATCTAAAAATAGTTCTTCATTTAACGCCAATACCCAAACACTTTAGGGATTTGCATTCATATAAACCATTAATTGGTTTTTATTTAATGGTGTTAAAGTCAAACTTGAGTTTGATTTGGAATTTCCATTTAGAGCTTTCTCACTTGGAATCATTCCCAAAATTTGACCCATAGAAATCAATATGACACTCCAATTAGCTTATTGTCCAACAGCATGCTCAGTTGCTCCTTTCATTTTGCTCAAAGAAGCAAATGCTGATTTTGAAACCCTAGACATCAACTTAAGCAAAGGCGAACATTTAAGTTCAGAATATTTAAAGATCAACCCCAAAGCCAAGGTTCCAACTCTGATCATCAATGGTAAACCTCTGACGGAAAATCTGGCCATTCAACTCTGGATTGCACAAGCCTATCCAAACTCCAATTTGATGCCCACCGACTCCTTAGAGTACTTTCAAGCGATATCAGTGATGTCATGGTGTAGCTCAGCCATACACCCCAAACTCACTCAACA
>CAIPII010000143.1 GCA_903865035.1 uncultured Burkholderiales bacterium
CAACTTCAGCAATTCGGTTGGCACTTGCTCCCTATTGATTGGTAGATTGGGACCAAAAGAATTCTTAGGACCCATCATCAAAGCAATCAAGATGGCCAACAAAAGAAAGGCGATCCATTTGCTCCTCACCAATGGCAGTGACTTCAATGCATTTATTGTCATGCCTGACTTTCATTCAAGCTTGATGTTCACTGACTTCATCAGTTTTGCCCAACTGCTCAAATCGGCGCTGATTTGCGCTGAAAACTCCTCTGGCGTGTTGGCCACCGTGTCCAAAGCATCTTGCGTCAAACGCTCCTGAAAATCGGCACGTTTGATGATGGATAAAACATCGGCATGTATTTTCTTGACCAATTCTTTTTGCATGCCAGCTGGCCCCATGAATCCATACCATGCATCAATGCGAAACCCAGGCAAAGTCTCTGCAATGGCCTGCACCTGCGGTAACGCCTTAGAGCGCTTCTCACTGGTGACTGCAATGGCTTTTAATTTTCCACTTTTTGTGAGTTGAATGGAGGCTGTAATGCCACCAAAAATCAAAGGAACATGTCCCGCCATCACATCATTGACACCTTGCCCAAAGCCTTTGTAAGGAATGTGGGTGATGTTGATGTCGGCCATGTATTTAAGCATTTCCATGGATAAATGTTGTTGTCCTCCAGGCCCAGATGACGCATAGCTCAAAGCGCCAGGCTGCTGCTTGGCCATGGCAATGAGCTCTTTGACATTGTTGGCTGGGAAATTAGGAGTGGCCATCATCACAAAGGGACCCGAGGCGACATTGATGATGGGTGTCAAATCTTTGATTGGGTTATACGGGACGGTGTTGTACAAATTAGGAGCAATGGTGATCGACGCATCGGCTGCAAACAATAGGGTGTAGCCATCTGGAGCAGACTTCGCCACAAAGTCAGTCCCAATCATGCCGCTTGCTCCCGTTTTATTTTCAACCACGACGGGTTGTTTCCAGAGAGTGGTGAGCTCTTGGGACAAAATTCGACCGTAGATGTCAGGTGTCCCTCCTGGTGGGAAGGTAACGATCACTTTGACTGGCTTGCTGGGGAAAGTCTGGGAGAAACCAGTATTCATCGCGCCAGTCAATGCAAGTATCGCGATACAACTCAATATCTTATAAAGCCCAGCTGTGCGCATCTATATCTCCTTGAATTGATTTAAAACAATGCAACTTCACTTCAGTTTCAAAACAATAGCATACCTTAGAGGTGAATTTTCTTGGGTTAAAAGATAAATGAAGTGAATTCACCGCTCCTTCAAACTCAAGAGATGAAAAGATCACAACATGAAAGACAGTAAGCTTATTGAATTTCCCCAACCTGAACATGTGGTTGCAGCTGCCGAGCACGTTCAGTCTGCTTTGAAATCTAGGAGCATCGCAATAGGTGCAGCCAAAGGGATCATATACAGCTTGATTGGAACTCTGGGCTCCTTGATCGGGGACCCGGACCTGCCCAACCATTTGCTCTCGGGCTACCAGGATGCACTTGAATTGGCTTATGAAGTTCAAGCCAAAATTCAAGCACATGAACAAAGCAGCAAGTGATCACCTTATTGTAAATTATCAAGATGCTAGCAACATCTGAGAAAAACCAAAGCACACTTTGGCCCAAATAAAGTACGAATCCTGTGCCTGATCACAAGATCAGTCATGCAAACCAAAACCAAGGAAATTCAGTCAATCTGATTCATCATGTTTTCCAAAAGCCTTCACTTCTCAGTGATCATGCTTTGCATATTTGCTCAGCCATGCTGGGGCGTTGACAAAATCACGCTCTGGCCCACCATTCTCTTCATCAAAGCACAGGATTTGTGCCAGTATCAAGATGCATACAGCTCAAGCCGAAGTGAATCCATTAACAAGGCCTCACATCAAATCGCTCAAATGATCTCATCTGGGGTAGATTCACAGAGTGCGGCCTCGATCCTCTACACCTTAGATGGTTTGGTCGACAAGAACCGCGAGCTGGCTACACAAGGCAAGGGAATGGACGTGTTGCTTGAGTCTTCGCTTAAAGCTTACGTTGATTTGGATACAACAGGCCTGAACTTAGAAAATACACGCCTTCAATTTGCAAGCCAAGCTTCAGTTGATCAATTCCTCAACGCATTGAGAGAAAATAGACGCTTGGAGAATTTCAGCTCAGCTGATCTCCTGGCAGTCAAAGGGTTTGTTTGGGGAACTTACAGTTATGCACCCAACTGCCAAGGTGATTTATGGGTGACAGTACATGTCCAACTACCAAAAAATGAGTCTGTTAGTTTTCAAGCACAAGGCAAACCCGAATTGGTGATGCAATCCATTGCATATCAAATGGTTACTCATTTTCAACGGACGCGATTTCCAACGGTGATTCAAATGGGCGACATTGCCTTGGTTTTGGTGGGTGCGCCCGGCACATCGATCAACAAAGCTCCAACACCCAGAGTCGCGGAAAATGCATGTACCATGGTCAAAGCAAGGTTACCCAAACTTCAGGAGTATGAGTTCATATCCATCCTGGGAAACTGGAGCGGTGGAGTTTCTCTGGGACACGAGTACTGGGCATTGTCCAATAACTTGGTGCTATCCCCAGACACACGAAACCCCTCTCCCGTCAGAAAACACTCAGAGGTCAACTTTGAGAACGTGAGCTTTTATTGTGTGAAATGAAAAATGGACTTGAAAGAAAGCCCCCCCTTTGTGCAATGACAAATAAGTCAGAGTTAGACCTCTACAATTAAGGCATGGACAAACTCATCAATGCTTTGCTTTTTCAAATCGGTTGGTTCATTTGCGCATCATCTGTGAAATTTGACTTGGAACTACCTGCTTTGTCGCTTTGTGGGCTATTGATATTGATCCACCTGATCAGATCCAAGAATCTAACCCAAGAGTTGAGCATATCCGCTCTTGTTGTCGTTTTGGGGATTGGCGTTGACTCCAGCTTTCAATATTTACAAATCATCGATTTCTACGGATGGCACACAGCAACTTTAAGTCCATTTTGGGATTGGATGATTTGGCTGATGTTTGCCCTCACCCTTGAAAGCTCACTGGTATTTTTAAAAAAAATGAATTGGATGAGACAGGCTTTAGCAGGACTTGTCTTCTCACCAGTGTCTTATGTGGCTGGCTCTAGGCTAGGAGCAGCAAGCTTTGATGCGAGCTTGATGCATATTGCAGCCATTGGTGTTACTTGGATGCTTGTCTTTCCTGGTATTTTTTCACTTGTACAGTGGATCAATCCTGAATTCGAGTAGCCAAAGTCAATCAATCTTGCTCAATCAAGGACAAGGCAGCTGAGACTGCCTCTTTCGCATCTGTGCATATCGCGCCTGCACCAAAGTCACTGGCTTTGTATTCTTTCAAGGTGAATATCGGCCCGCCCAATAAAATGACGACCCGGCGATTGCGAGAAAGTTTTTTGATTTGTGCAATCAGAGTGGCCAGATCATTCAATTGCGCCTGGATGCTGATGGACAGCCCAACAGCGTCAAACCATTCGTTGCTGACGGCTTGAACCAACTCTTTGATGGTCGGAGAGATTTCCATGACCACTTGCCAACCATCTTTGCGAAAAAACTCCGAGACGATCGTTGGACACAATAAATGCTCCGAACCAGGCGCAGAGGCAATCATGATTCGCTTGACATCACCACTGACCAAGTGACCACTTTGGTAGGTGTAACCAATATCGTGCGTCAAAGTGTGTAGTCTGGCCAATCCATGCGTCAACGCATAGAAATCCAACTGA
>CAIPII010000144.1 GCA_903865035.1 uncultured Burkholderiales bacterium
CATCACTTCTGATTGCGGTTTGAGTGGCCATGCCTTGTTCTCCATTGAATGTGTGTCAATGTTGAATCTTTTTTGTTAAAAAATGGTGACAAAATGAAGCTGTCACCGATTTGTCACCTTAATCTTTGTTTGATGAATGATTACCTATGGTTTTTAAGGGTGTACTGACATGAGCTCGTCGCTATACTCAAAATTCGATGACGGTTCGATGACACTTCAAGTGACTTGGACCCGTGCTCAATGGACCTGATGGGATTTCAATTGATCAATATGTCTATCAAAAACAAAGATTCGCGTCCAGTATTGGTCGCAGGTGGAGGGATAGGAGGATTGGCAGCAGCTCTCTCACTTTCTCGCTTGGGCTACTCTGTGAGGGTGTTGGAGCAAGCTGCTCAGATGGGTGAAATTGGTGCCGGAATTCAGCTCGGTCCCAACGCTTTTTCAGCCTTCGATGCTTTGGGTGTCGGTGAGAAAGCCCGACAGCGCTCTGTCTACACCGATCACTTGCTGATGCAAGACGCAGTGGACGACCACACGATTTGCCACATACCGACTCAGGACGCATTCATCAAAAGATTCGGCAATCCCTATGCAGTGATTCACAGAGCCGATGTGCACTTGAGTTTATTAGAGGGCGCACTGGCCAGCAACTTGGTTGATTTCAGAACCTCAACACGAGTCGAGCGCATTGAGCAAAACTCAAACGGTGTAACAGTCTTGGATCAAAACGGTGTTCGCCATGAGGGGCAAGCCTTGATAGGGGCCGATGGTGTGAAGTCTGTGGTCAGAGCCCATTTCGTGGGAGATCCTCACCGGGTCACGGGCCATGTCGTCTACCGCGCTGTGGTTGAAAAAGATGATTTTCCAAAAGATTTAAGGTGGAATGCGGCGGCCCTTTGGGTTGGCCCCGATTGCCACTTGGTGCATTACCCATTGCGCGCTGGTGAGCAGTACAACGTGGTGGTGACCTTCCACTCCAAGCAGGCTGAGGAATGGGGTGTCAAGGAGGGTAGTGCTGCTGAGGTCCAAAGTTATTTCGAAGGAGTTTGTGACAAAGCACGTCAACTCACCCAATTGCCCAAGAGCTGGAAGAGATGGGCCACAGCAGATCGAGAACCCATCGCTCAATGGTCCTTTGGACGCTCTACTTTGCTTGGTGATGCTGCACATCCAACCACACAGTACATGGCGCAAGGAGCTTGCATGGCCATGGAGGACGCTGTGACCTTGGGGGAGTGTTTGAAATTGTGCGAGGGTGATTTCGTGCAAGCGCTGCACGTGTATCAAAGAGCGCGTGTCGCCCGAACCGCTCGCATCGTATTGTCTTCACGTGAAATGGGCCGCCTCTATCATGCCAAAGGCGTTGAGCGCTTGGTGCGAAATGAGCTGTGGCGGGGTAAATCTACAGAGCGTTTTTACGATGCCATGGAATGGCTTTATGGATGGAAACTAGAGAATTGCCTTAGTGCAATTGATCATGGTTGACCTTATGATGCAGTATCCATGACACACAACAAGGAACAGATCATGCAAGATGTAGATCTTGGGCGACTTGAGGATTTACCCAAAGAATATTTGGATGAGTTGACGCAGCAAAACTTGGTTCCGCTTTGGCCGAGCTTAAGGGGTGTCTTACCTCCAACGAGACCCAAGCCCTTGACGCGAGCGACCAGTTGGTCTTATGAAGCCATTCGACCCTTGTTGCTCAAAGCGGGAGATTTGACGCCCATTGAGAAAGCCGAGCGCCGTGTATTGGTCTTGGCCAATCCTGGTCATGGGCTGCAAAAGATGCAGGCCTCATCGGCCATTTACTTAGGGATGCAATTGCTTTTGCCGGGTGAGTGGGCTCCCTCACACCGACACACGCCTAACGCTGTGCGCATGATCGTTGAGGGAGAGGGTGCATACACCACGGTTGATGGTGAAAAGTGTTTGATGAGTCGAGGTGATTTGATTCTGACCCCCACGGGTTTGTGGCATGAGCATGGTCACGATGGTCAAGAACCAGTCATCTGGTTGGATGTTTTGGATTTGCCTTTGGTGTACTACATGGAGGCGTCTTATCATGTCAACGGTGGACGCCAAGAGGTCCTCCCTGGCGAAGGACCCCAAAGACACAGTGGTGCCAATGTCTTGCCCACACCTTTTTTCACCCGTCCCCAAAGTGCTTACCCCGTGCTGAGGTACCCTTGGGTGGATGTCAAAAAAGCCCTTGTGGCTTTGTCTGAGGACCCCTCTCATGTGGAGGCCGTTCAAATCACGTACATCAACCCAAGCAATGGCCAAGATGCAGAAAACATCTTGGGGTTTTATGCCCTGATGCTGCGTCCTGCTCAGACCCTGAGATTGCCTGCCAGATCACCAGCGTGTGTGTTTCATGTGATCGAGGGAGATGGGGTGCATTTGAGTTTTGATGACCATGCCTTTGATCTCAAGTGCGCTGACACCGCTTGTGTTCCTGGTTACGGTGCCACAGTCCTTAAAAATCACAGTTCAAGCGCACCCGTCTTTTTGTTCATGGCCGATGAGTCACCGTTGCACCGAAAGCTGGGACTCTATGAGGACTGGGGTTGAGTGATTGATCAAAGCGCTAAGACTTTGATCAATCAATGGTGACGTTGCCAGAACGAATCACATCTCTCCAGCGTTGTGTGTCCTCTTTCATCCATTGAGCCAACTCTTCTGGTGTATTGCCTACCGTATCGGCACCCAACTCGGCAAACCGCTTGTTGATTTCAGGTGTTTTCAAAATGTCGGCAATGGTTTTGGACAAGTGGTGTGCAATGGCGCTGGATGTCTTAGGAGGTGCCACAACTGCAAACCAAGTGACAGATACAAATCCAGGAATGGTTTCATTGAGTGCAGGTGTTTGAGCAAAAGCGGCTAGCCTCTTGGGGCTTGTCACTGCCAAGAGTTTGAGCTTGCCACTCTTCAAATGGGCAGAGGCTGCCGATAGGTTGCCAAACATCACTTGCACATGCCCTGCCAACAAGTCAGCAATAGCTGGTGCATCCCCTTTGTAGGGGACATGGATCATGGAAGCCCCCGTTTTCTGCTTGAACAGCTCTGCAGTGAGGTGTGAGGTCGAGCCGTTGCCCTGGGATGCATAAGCCAGTTTGTCTGGGTTGGCTTTGCTCAATTCCACCAAATCTTGAGCCGTTTGTACGTTCACCGAAGGGTGCACCAAGAGAGCATTGCTCACGGTTGCCAAAATGGTGATGGGAACAAACTTTGCAGGGTCGTAGTTGATTTTGGGATAAAGGCTCACATTGATCGATAGAGCCGGTGGTGGAGCTGCGAGCAATGTGTATCCATCGGGCTCAGTGCCATTGAACCATTCTGCAGCAATGTTTCCTGCTGCACCGGGTCGATTTTCAACGATCACCGGTTGCCCCAATTTTTGTCCTAGTGCATCGGCAATCAATCTAGGAAGTACATCGGCAGCGCCTCCTGCTGGGTTAGGCACAATCATGTGAATGGGTTTATTTGGCCATTGAGCCAAACCCTGCGCCATGGCGCTTGAGAGCCACGCTCCACAGCCCATGGTGGACAATGCACCCATGCTTTGAATGAGCTGCCTTTTACTTGAGGAGTGGTTTGATTTTGTCATGAGCTGCTTCAAAAAAGAATAGGTGATTACAAAGGAATGACCATGAGCGTTTCTACAACGCGAGAGTCGAATAAAAACAAGCGCTCCTTGAACCTGGCCCCATCGGGGTGGATTGCAATTTTGTCTTGCGTTTGTCCACTTGCAAAAACCTTCATGTCCCCAGACAGTTCCATGGTCCGAATGATGAGAAAGTTATGCCGAACATTCAGGCATCCATCCGCATCCTGATCCAAAATCTCAATGCCTGAGAGAATGTGTCGGTACAACTGAGGTTGGTAGACATTGGCTTTTCTCATGGAGAGTATGCGGTCCCTCAATTGAGCTGCACTGTGTGCATCTATCACAGCCAAGGGAAGATTTCGGTCGTGATTGAATCTGGATTTGACCGTGTAGCGTCCCTGCGGTTCAATCAACTCAGCAATGGCCTCAACGCGGTCCTCATCGATGGCACGAGCCCAAGAAAAGATCAATTGCTCGCATTGGCGGTGGTGTTTTTCAGAGTAGGTCATGTTTTAAAAAATGAAATCAAAGAGTGCTGCCCTTTGTGGAGAATGAACTGTGAGGTGAAAACCACACAAAGGGTCAAATGAAGAGGGATAGGCCTTGAATGGGTTTGCCTTTATAGGCCGGTGTCCATTCTGTAGTGGTTCCAAAAATTTCGAATGGCTCTCTCCGATAACTTGCTCGAGCCTTTGATGTCCAAATCCTTTCCGCCCATTTCGATGAAGGATGCTCCCTCCTGGGCGTCAGCCATGGCGTGTTGCATCATTTCGCAAACCGCAGCGTCTTCTACAGAAATCATGCCAGCAGAGCCAGCTAAATTGGTTTGCACCAGTCGGCGACGAGTCATCTCTTCATCATCGTCGGCAAAGCCAAAATAAGTCCATACCAAGTCAGTTTGTCCAGGCCCCTTGGTGCATATTTGGCGAGTTGCAAGGCTGTTGGCAATTTGATGCAACACAAAGCCTGGGTAGGTGGTGAGAATTTGAACGCTGACTCCGTCGTTGAACTCATCCGTCCACTTCAAAATGCTTGGATCTTCAAGCCTCAATCCGTCGTTGTGGGATCGCAATTGAGAGCTTGTGGAGTCGTAGTCAGCTGACTTCTTCTCGGTGCCAGCCTTGGTGTAGAAGTAAACATGTCGGCCTGCATCTTCCAGCACCATACCTGATTCTTGGGACATTCGAGAGAGGCCAAAGGTGCCGTAGAAGGTGTGCAAAATGTTGGCGTGATAGGAGTCCCTGGGATTTTCGTGATAAGCCTTCCAATTGGCATGGATTCTTTGAGTGTCATAACCCAAGACCTTCAATGGCTTTTTGAGTACTCTTTTGATGCCCGTGGCAACTTCTCCAAGCCACTCCTCAAGTGGTGGCGTTTCTTCGCTGAAGGTGGCAAAGACCAAGCCACACAGCGTCGCAACGCGAAGCTTTTGAAGTCCGTGATCCTCGAGTTTGAAATCTTTGGGTAACCCTCCCTCACCTCTGAGCCCTTGGCTAAAGGCGGCATGTGAGAGGTCACCTTTGAGTGTGTAACTCCATGCGTGGTAAACACAGTAGAGTTTTTTGGTTTTGCCAAAGGGCTCAATCGTCACCATGTTGCCGCGGTGAGCACAGCGGTTCACCACCACCGACAAGCTCATGTCTTCAGCTCTGGTGAGCACCACCGATTGCTCGCCAATATAGGTGGACTTGAAGCAGCCCGCATCAGGTACCTCGACCTCAAGTCCTACGTAGTGCCAATTGGGGCCACGAAAAATTTTCTTTTGCTCCAGACCATAGACCTCTGCGTTGGTGTATGCCCAGTAGGGCGCACGGGTGAATCCCTCTTTGGGCCAGACTTTGTCTGCAAGACTTGATAAACCCATGCTGGTGGGGGTGCTGGAGGGGGGAAGTGTGTCTGGATGTGGCATTTGGTCAAGTGGGTCAAAAACAATCTCTAAAAGTCAAAGCTTTGGGGTCAAAGCGCTAGCCTCATCACCATGAATCACATGGCGACTTGACTTGGAAGGTAAGGATTATTTTTGCACATTTCTGATTCTTGATGCTTAAGGGTTTTCCAACTCGAACCCTCTGGTTGGGCGTATCTAAGCGTTATCATGCAATACAGGTGATTGAAGTCAATTGCAGTTCAAACAGGGAGATTCCAAGATGAAAGCGGCTTGGTATGAGAAAAACGGTTCAGCCAAAGAGGTCTTGATGCATGGTGAGCTCGCCATGCCAACTCCAGCAGTTGGAGAGGTTTTGGTTCGAATCGTCACTTCAGGCGTAAACCCCTCAGATGTCAAATCCAGGCGCGCCAAACCATTGAGTGGCCCCAGGGTCATTCCCCACAGCGATGGTGGCGGGA
Organism: uncultured Burkholderiales bacterium; assembly: GCA_903865035.1. Taxonomy (GTDB): domain Bacteria; phylum Pseudomonadota; class Gammaproteobacteria; order Burkholderiales; family Burkholderiaceae_C; genus Limnohabitans. Next base: position 5,957 of record CAIPII010000144.1, read on the forward strand.
TCATTGAGGCCGTGGGCGATGGCGTCAATTCGTCTCGCATTGGTGAGCGCGTTTGGTTGTGGAACGCACAGTGGATGCGGGAACATGGTAGTGCCAGCGAGTTCATTGCCATCGCAAGCGATCAGGCGGTGCGCATGCCGGACTCCTTGGATTTCGCAGCAGCAGCGTGTTTGGGTATTCCGGCCTTAACTGCGCTCCAAGCGGTTCGTCTGTGTGGCCCAATGAAAGGGCTAGATGTGCTCATCACAGGCGCGGGTTCTGCTGTGGGACATTACGCAAGTCAAATCGCCCTTGCTCAAGGTGCAAGGGTCATTGGCACGGTGGGCTCAAAAAGTCGAGCCGCTCACGCGCGTGCTGTGGGAGTAGAGAGTTTGATTGACTACAAAAGTGAGGATGTCTCTCAAAGAGTGATTGACTTCACTAAGGGCAGGGGGGTTGATTTGGTCATTGACATGGATTTATCAACGACCCTCAATTTGGTTGAGACCCCCGCCATTGCACATCATGCAAGCGTTGTTTGCTATGGATCCAACCAGCCCCATTTCCAGATGAACTTCAGATCTCAGCTTTTTAAATCCATTCAATACAAATTCATGCTGGTCTACGATTTAAAGCCCAGCGACAGATTGGTGTGTCTGCAAGAGTTGACTCAAATGCTTCAAGATCAAGCGTTGACGCATGCTGTGGGTGAGCGATTTTCCTTGGCTGAAATCGTTCAAGCCCACGAGCGCGTTGAGAGCGGTCAGGTGATCGGCAATGTGGTCCTGGATGTTTCCTCCCCTTGAGCTCTGTGTCAGTCCAATCCATTTTCATCCTTCAATAACGGAGTCCCAATGATCAGAACGGTTCATCAGCACACCATCAGTGCTCATTTAGATCAACTCAGGCCTACACAGTGCACCATCGGATTTACCGAGGTGAACTCCAAAGTGACTCAGTGGAAAGAAATGCCCGCCAAAAAGCGCAAAGCCATGTTGAGTGAACATTGGTTTCCTTGTGTGCTGGGCCCTAACGCTGAGCCATACATTGTGGACCACCACCACCTTGGCATGGCACTTCACCAAGTGGGTGAGCACAAGGTGAGCTTGTTGGTGCTGAAAGATTTCTCAATGTTGGCACAAGCCATGTTTTGGCGCATCATGGAATTTCACCAATGGGTGCATCCTTACAATGAATTGGGCAAGCGAGTGCCTTTTTCTAAAATTCCCCGCACGGTGCAGCAATTGAAAGATGATCCTTATCGCAGTTTGGCCGGTTGCGTGCGTCTGAAGGGAGGATTTGCAAAAGATACAACGCCCTTTAGTGAATTCTTGTGGGCCGATCACTTTCGCACACGAATCCCTTCCAGCCTCGTCAAGAAACAATTTGACAAAGCTTTGGGCGAAGGCATGCGGATGGCTTCTTCGCTCAGTGCAAGCTATTTGCCAGGGTGGGTTGGCGATTCAACGTCCCACGACAAGTGATGCTTTAGATTACAAAACTGTTATTTTTTGAAAAGTCCCAGTCAAATTCAACTAAAGTATCAGAATGAAAATATTGCTTATTGAAGATGAACTGAAAATTGCAGATTTTGTGTTGCAAGGCTTCTCGCAGCATGGATTTGTGACGGAGCATTTCACGCAAGGCAATATTGGTTTGCAGGCCGCTTTGGCTGGAACATTTGATGTCATCGTTTTGGATTTGATGTTGCCTGGCATGGATGGCATTGACATCTTGAAGCGCATCAGACAAGTGGGGCTCACCACACCAGTCCTTGTTTTGACTGCCAAGGGAGACTTGAACGACCGCTTGCTCGGCTTTGAGGCTGGCGCCAACGATTACCTGCCCAAGCCCTTTTACGTCGAAGAGCTCATTGCGCGTGTTCGCGCTCTTTTGAGTCGCCAATCCGGCGACACAGAGCTCACAACGCTCAACGTAGGGGCTTTGAGTCTTGACAGAATATCCAGGCGTGTTCAGTGGCATGAACATTCCATGGTGTTGAGTCAAAGGGAATTCACTCTCCTTGAGTACTTGATGCGCTCGCCAGGGCATATTTTCACGCGCAAACAAATCCTCAAGCATGTCTGGGACATTGAGTTTGATCCTCAAACCAATGTGGTTGATGTGTGCATTCAGCGCATCAAAAAGAAATTGACTTCCACAGACACCCTGTCCTCCGCATCCTCTTTTCCCATAGAGTCCATACGCGGTGTCGGCTATAAATTGCGGCAAGATGACGCAGTTTTTTAAAGCACTCAAGTCCTTTAAATTTTTCAGATCCTTTCGGATCATTTTGTGCGTCCAATTTATATTGTCAACACTTTTGTTGTTGGGCTTTAATCGCTGGTTGTCACAAAATGTGGTTTGGGGAATTGTTTCCAACTTGGTCAAGGCGGAAATCATCAGCCAAGAGTTAGAGACAGAGGTTGTGCAGCCCCGATCATTGTTGAATCAAAATAAATTTGATTTGAGCAAATCTTTTGTTCGCCAAGTTGCCGAACAGTCGGTCCGCTGCGAAAAAAGCGGTCAAGTCAAATATGGCTATCGCCACGATCCAAGTGCAGAGGAGCAAGCATTCGCTACTCGGATTTGCGCAAGCTTGGATCAAGAGGTGCCCAAGCACAAAGGTTGGGATTTCATCACCTTGGTGCCAGAAGCAAAAATTCAATCCTCTTTGCTGACCTTGCAAGGCCAAGGGTGGACAGTCATTCGCATTGTTGAATACAAGAATCAGACAAAAAAAGGTGTCATGGTGGCAGTTCCCAACGACACCATCGAAGCCTATGTGGACATCATTTGGGAGATACGGGATAAATTGTTAAAGACCTTTTTCCCGATTTTGCTCGCTTGTATGGTTTTTTTGGGTTGGCTCATGACCGAGTCTTTGCTCAGTCCTTTGTCAAAACTCAAGGACCGACTCTTGGTCTACGAGTCAAAGGATTTGAAGGAGCCTGTTGAATTCAAAACGGGCTTTGCCGAATTCGATGATTTTGTTCGAGTCTTCAACTCTCTGACCGAGCGGCTCAGCGCCTCCTTTATGCAGGCGGGTAGATTTTCAGCTGACGCCTCTCATGAGTTGAGAACCCCATTGACCATCTTGAGAGGCTATGTTGAGAGAGCCATACCAGATTGTGAGGACGGCTCAGTGGAGCAAATCAGATTGTCTCAAATGTCCGATGAGATTGAGAGACTCATCACGATCACCGATAAGCTCTTGTTGCTCTCCAAAGCCGATGCGGGCTCTTTGAGTTTGAAGTCGAGAAGAGTCAATGTGAGTGACATCATCTCACAAATGGTCTTGGATCTGAAAACCTTTCAAGAAGATTTGGCAATCACTTCAAACATTCAGCGTTCTGTTTTTTGGTTTTGCGATCCAGATTTGATCAGGCAATTGCTCAATAATTTGTGTTCAAACGCGGTGAATTACAACACGGATCAAGGCTGGATTCACGTTGAACTTCATGTGCACCGCTCGGTGTTGACGATTGCATTCACCAACCCGAGCGCCAATGTCTCTGCTGATGTGCTTGATCAAGCGTTTGAGCGTTTTTACCGTGGTTCTGATGCGCATTCAAGGATAACCGACGGGCAAGGGTTGGGACTGAGTTTGTGCAAAGAGATCATCCGTTTGCACCACGGTTCAATCCGTATTGGCAGCAACGAGCGCCACGAAGTTAGTGTGAGCGTAGAGGTCAACTTGCAGTTGCACCC
>CAIPII010000145.1 GCA_903865035.1 uncultured Burkholderiales bacterium
TGCCCAATGTGTTTTTCCACATCACCACCACCTATTCCATTTTGCGCCACAACGGGGTTCCCTTGGGCAAGAGAGACTATTTGACGGGCTCCGTGTCCGTTTGATTTTTTTGGGGTGAGTGGTCCAATCGCTGGGCCTTTTCTCCATCGAATCGTGGATTGCCTTGTTTTGAACACCAAGGCCTTGTGCAATTGATGGGGCCACCCAAGCTCCGCTTTCCATTCACAAAGCATCGCCTTCTTTAGGGTTGGCCTGCGATTTCAATGCCAACATGTCACTCAAATCCACCATCTACAAAGCCAATTTGCAAATTGCAGACATCGATCATGGCTACTACGCGGATCACGCACTCACCTTGGCTCGCCACCCCAGTGAGACCGATGAGCGCATGATGGTGAGGTTGGTTGCTTTTTCACTCAACGCGCATCTGTTGCAGTCGGTGTGCAACGGAGATGGCAACTGGATATTTGGAGCGGGTTTATCAGACCCTGATTTACCCGATTTGTTTTTGGAGGATTACACCGGGGCCAAGCGTGTTTGGATTGAGGTTGGCCAACCCGAAGAAAAACCGATTGCCAAGGCTTGTTCACAAGCCGATCGTGTTTTGGTCTATGCCTTCAATCACGCAAAAAGCGTTTGGTGGAAGGCCTTGGAGAACAAGGTCTCAAGATTGGCCAAATTGGAGGTTTGGGGGCTTCATCATGAAAGCACTCAGTCCTTGGTTGCCATGGCCGAGAGAAGCATGCAAATTCAAGCGACGATTCAAGAGCAGACCCTAACGCTCAGCTCCTCCAAGGGGAGCGTTGACATCGAGCCCATTCGGATGAACTGAGGCACAAGGGATGACCTGACCCACAGGGTCTAGGTGCAAGCTTCCTTCAAATATTGGGCGCACCAAAATCTTATAGGTGTCCAGATCAAAAGTGCTCACCTCAGGGTCTTGCCATATGATTTTCTTGGCATTTGAACAATGCGTTTGCAAGTGCCTCCAGTGATGAATGCGGTGGCGCTGCTCCCAAGCACCTTGTCTTTCGATGATTTCAATGTGCGAAGGATAGGGCCAGCTGTGAACGCGCCATTCGCTGAGCGCTTTTAGCAGCCTCGCGTCATGGCTTTGCTTGGTCTCCTCACCCACGCACACACCCAAACATTTCTTGAGTTGCCATGCAAAACAGGCCCCTCTCTTTTTGGCTTCCAAGCCCAGACGGCTCAAACACAAGTGATGAGTTTGAGCCAATTCAAGAAGTTCACTCTCTCCAGCACGCTTGGATCTGAAAAGTCCAAATCGAGCTTCTGACGCTGAGGGCGATCGCCGCAAGTTCAACCATTCCAACTCCACCTCGCCGTGGTCTTGGTGCTTCACGCCCAATGTGGTGAGGGTTTTGCTTCTTCTGAGTCTGATGTTGTAGAGCGGGTTCAACGTTTTGATGAGCCGAGACTCTAGCAGCAAGGCACCAATTTCTCCCGCTGTTGATATCGATTCGAAATGAGTGGTTTGGCTGAGCATGCGGGCATTGCTCTTGTCTCGCAAGTGCGAGAGCACGCGTTGGCGAATGTGAATGCTTTTGCCGATGTACAGCGGCAACTCTCCAGTGCCTCGGAACAAGTACACGCCAGGACCATCGGGGAGTTGGGAGGCGAGCTCTAAAAGTCTCTCAGTCAAGATTTAGGAGGGAGGATAGGGTTGAGGTGGTGCAATACCAGCCTTGTTGAAGGACTTGTGCTTGATTTTATCGATTCATGGGTAACTGGTGGACAACAAGCCCGTGATTTGCCTCATGCCAAAGAGGTAATTGCCCATTCTCAAGTTCTCATCGAATGCGTGTTGGTTGTTGTCAGAATTCACATTGGGCATCAAGAAGAAGGGTATTTTCAAAGGGCTCACGATCTCGTAGGTTGGGACAGTCGCTCCCATGGCTCGGATCAAAACGGGTTGGGGGCTGGAGGGCAAGCCCGCAAACGCATCTCTCAAGGCCCGCTCGCCCCAAAAGCGAATGGGTGACTCCAATGACTGCCTTGCCGCTTCACTGGAGGCGCCCACTCTGAGCTGAACGATTTTGGCGAACATGGCCCTGTCTTCATCGTTTGGCACATGGTCCACAATGTGAAAGCCCTCTTTTTCAATGTGCTTTTTGATGAGGTCCACCAAATAGCTCGCATTGGCCTCTTGGGTGGTGCGAATGTCAATTTCGGCCACAGCATCTTTGGGAATGATATTGGCTGCACTGGCGCCAACACCTCCAGATGACAAACCCCGAATGTTGAGCGAAGGATATTGAAGAGACTCCCCATAGCTGGGTGCAACTTCATCGGGTTGGGCAATTCCAGCTCTCCTTTTGACGAGTGCTTCATCGTCCCCAGTGGCGTGAAGCACGCGAAGGTCGTCAGCCGATAATTTGGTGGTCGAGTCATAGCCTGGAATGGTCACTCTGCCGTGAGCGTCCTTCATCGAGGCCAACAATTGAACCAAGTTCATGGCGGGGTTTGGAATGTAGTTGCCGTAGTGACCGCTGTGCAAAGGCGCCTTTGGTCCATGCATGGTCAAAGTGAGGGTCACCACACCTCGATTTCCAAACACCAAGTTGGGTCTGCCGCTTGGGTGAGCGGCTGCATCCAAAATCACCACCGCATCTGATCGGAGAAAGTCCTTGTGATGTTCAACCACAGATGCAATACCTGGAGAGCTGATTTCTTCCTCACTGTCGAGGATGATCTTCACATTGTTGCCCAGTTTCATGCCCTCTGTTTGGATCATGTCCAAGGACGCCAAAAACATGCCGATCGGCCCTTTGTCATCCGATGTGGAGCGTCCAAAGAGTCGAAGTTCAGGGTCGAAATCCGCTTTCATGAGCTCGCCCATGTTCACCACTTCCCAATTTCCGTTGGCAGCTCTTTTTTTGAGCACCGGCTTGAAGGGGTCTTCCTGTGACCACTGAGAGTTGATGAGCGGCTGACCATCAAAATGCAAGTAGTAGAGGATGGTTTTTTTCTGAGGTTGATGGGGCATCAACTCTCCCAGCACCAGAGGGTGATTTTTGTTTTCGGCCATGACGATTTTGAAGCCGCGTTTTTCAAAACTGCTCTTCAACCACTTGGCATTGGTCACGAGGTGATCTCCGGGCAGTGTGGAGACGTTGGGAAGGGTGAGCAGCTCCAAGTACTCGGGAAAACTCTTCAATGCGTATTTTCTGAGCAGTTGTTCATCCAGCGTTTCTGAGTGTGCACAGTTCATCAGTAGCGCCAAGGCGCTGAGCATCAAAGGGTATTTTTTCATGTTTTTGGGGGGTGTGAAGTTGAAATCAATGGGTTGCTGCAGGTGCTTGGCGCACTACAAGCGTTCAGCTCTTTCTGGGATACGAATATAGAGCATTGCAGTGTCATGCAACAGAGAGGACTACCCCTAGGACCGAATGCTCACCCGTTGGTGGTGAGCAGAGATTGACTGAGTTTGCGTTTGAGCAAACAGCCCAGGCTTTCTAGACGTGAATCAATCAACGGGCAGGACGGTCACTGCGACGTTGACCTGGTGATCGTTGCCCCCTTGGATCACGCCGCGAACTGGGGAGACGTCCGAGTAGTCTCTTCCCCAGGCCAGGGTCACGTAATCGTCCCCTGGTGAGCCCAGGCCTGAGCGGTTGTTGGTGGGGTCAAAGTCGTACCAATAACCCTTGTTGGAGCCCAAGATGGGCAGGTACACGGAAGCCCAAGCGTGAGAGGCATCAGAGCCAATCAAACGCGCTTGTCCAGCAGGTGGGTGTGTGAGCAAGTAACCCGAGACGTACCTCGCGGGCAAACCAAATGCACGGCAGCAAGCAATCATGATGTGAGCAAAATCCTGGCACACGCCCCTTTTTTGACGGAATACGACTTCAATGGGCGTGTTGACTTCGGTGCTCTTGGACTCGTAGACAAAATCGGTGTGAATTTGATGCATGAGCGCATTAAGGCTCTCAAGAACGCTTTGCGTTTGAAGGAGGGGGTGGGCGTAGTCGTTGAACACCTTCAAGGAGTTGATGTGTGGCGAATCAAACAAGAATTCACTGGCAGGGTTGTAGATCTGGGCGGCTCGGTAGGTGAAAAAGTCTTTGACCTCAAGGGCACCGATGTTGTTGAGCTCGCTAGTGATGGAGGGTTCGACAACAGGCGCTTGGGTGTATTGCTCCATGGGAGAGGTGAGTTGCTCCATGCTTTGCATTTGTCGCCAAGGCGATGAGAGCTCGCTTTGCAGCGAAGAGTCTCCGCCCATGTGCTGCTGCATGCGGTTGTTGCCAAACCCCATGGATTGGTCCATTGAGCCGTGTGTGTATTCAAAAAAGGGATGGGTTTGCACCGTGCTTTCACTCAAAATTTGAAGCTTGTCGTGCCTTGCCGTCAAGCTCAGGTAATGAGTGGGATTGCCAAAATAGTCTAAAAATTCAATCAATTCATTGAAAACGGGGCTGATCTTGAGTTGGTGATTGAGCAGCGTTTGGTTGTTCGTCTTCTTGGGCTTGATGTGGAGGAAATGCTGAGCCGTTTCAACCGCTGGCTGGTATTCATAGTGACTGATGTGGGTGATGTGTAAGCGCATGGTGAACCCCATTAAAACAAAGAGTTTTGTTTTGATGGCAGCGCATCAGTCGTTGAAAGGGCCAAGGTGTGGGTGAAATACTTCTCGCTGATTTGCTCCGTTAAATGAAAGGTTTGGTTCCAAATTTGTTTCAAGCGTGTTGCAATCGCAGACAAATTGGATTTGATGTGTTGTGGCTCAAAGCTCAAGCCTTGAATGCTTTGAGGCTCAATGACGTTTTGCGCCAACTCATCGAGCTCATGGATTGGTTTTTCTGCAAGTTTGGACAATCGGCCCTTTAGGGTCTGAGCCACCCAAGCCAAAGAGCGAGGGTTGTCCTTGTCGAGCATCAAAAGATCAAACAATGCGGCCAAGCTTCTGCTTTGTTGGAATTGGGATTGAAAGGTGATGGTGCTGTTAAACAAGTTGAGCAAGGATAAAAAGCAGCTATCGTCCTCATCGATTCGCTCAAGGCCTTGACAGATGATGGCACACTCCAGTGCAGACGATAGAAATCCAAGCCTCTCCAAATGCCTGCCAATGCTCAAGAGTCGCCAGCCATCGTCTCGGATCATGCGGTCTGTTTGTGCGCCCGTGATGGCCGTCATGTGTTCGTTGGCGATGCGCAAATGGCGAAAGACATCCGTTAATGCGTAGTTTTGATCTTGCCCCCAGTTTTTGGCGGCGTTGGAGAAGTCGCTTTGAGTGGTTTCAATCAAATGCCAGTGGTCCAAGGAGAGTCGTTCACGAACGGCGGAAGCGGCAAGTTCAAGTGAGCGAAGGTTGAACCCCAAGCTGGTGGCATTTTTGGCCTGGTCTAAAGAGGCCACGAGTTCACGCGCGAACAGTTTGGGCTGCATCAA
>CAIPII010000146.1 GCA_903865035.1 uncultured Burkholderiales bacterium
CAGCACAAAGCCAGGCAAGCTAGGTTGGAGCTCAAAGCGCCCTTGTTGGATGGGCACTCAGGCACTGGCATGGGGTTGGCTGAGAAGTTGCGAGCGGCTCTCCCCTTTGAGCTTACAAATGCACAAAGACGCGTGAGCGAAGAAATTGAGGCCGATCTCAAACGCTCACAACCCATGCACCGCTTGTTGCAAGGCGATGTGGGCTCGGGCAAAACGGTGGTTGCGGCCTTGGCCGCTGCGCATTGCATTCAAGCTGGGTGGCAATGCGCGCTCATGGCGCCCACTGAAATTTTGGCAAGCCAACATTTTGAAAAATTGCTGTTTTGGCTGGAGCCTTTGCTCTCCTCTCACGCACTCAAGGTGGTGTGGCTCACGGGGAGCCAGAAAAAAAAGGACAAGCAAGCCTCTCTCGCCCTCATCGAGAGTGGTGAGGCCGCTTTGGTCATTGGCACCCATGCGGTGATACAAGAGAGCGTGCGCTTCAAAGCCCTGGGGCTTGCCATCATCGATGAGCAGCACCGCTTCGGGGTCGCGCAAAGGTTGGCCCTTCGACAAAAGAACCAATCCAATTCAGACGACGCAAGGAGTTCTCCTGCTCAAGAGGACTTAGAGCCACACATGCTCATGATGACCGCCACACCCATTCCGAGGACCCTGGCGATGAGTTACTACGCGGATTTGGACGTGTCCACTTTGGATGAGTTGCCCCCAGGGCGCACGCCTGTGATGACCAAGGTGCTGAGCGAGCACCGAAGGCTTGAGGTGATTGAGCGCATCAAACACCAATTGGCTTTGGGACAACAAGTTTATTGGGTGTGTCCCTTGATTGAGGAGAGCGAGAAAATCGATTTGGTCAATGCCACACAAACCCATGCAGAACTCTCGCAGTGCTTGGCCCAAGGGTTGAGTCCCAAAGAGGCCCCAAAGGTGGCCCTCTTGCACTCCAAAATGACCGAGCCCGATAAGCGAGAGGTCATGCGCGCCTTTAAAGCGGGTGAGACCCAAGTGCTGGTGAGCACCACGGTGATTGAAGTTGGGGTGGATGTGCCCAACGCGTCTTTGATGGTGATCGAGCATGCAGAGCGTTTTGGTTTGAGTCAGTTGCACCAATTGCGGGGGCGCGTGGGGCGGGGGCAGGCGGTGAGTGCTTGTGTGCTGCTTTATTCAACGGGGGAGCATCAACGCTTGAGTGACACGGCCAAAGAGCGGCTCAAAGCGATGGTGGAGACACAAGACGGGTTTGAGATTGCAAGGAGAGACTTGGCCATTCGTGGGCCGGGGGAGTTTTTAGGGGCCAGGCAGTCGGGGGCGCAACTCTTGCGATTTGCCGACCCCTTGGTGGACGTGGAGATGATGGAGTGGGCACGCGAGGTTGCCCCAAAAATGTGGAGAGACCATCCCGATGCAGCCAACAGGCACCTGGCACGCTGGCAAGGCATTCGAGCCGAGTACTTGAAGGCGTGAGTTCCGCGTCAAATTCAATTTTGGTTAAACTCAAGGTCAAATCCCAAGAAAGCGGTTCATGACCTTAACGGAGCTCAAATACATTGTGGCGGTGGCGCGCGAGAGGCATTTCGGTCGCGCTGCAGATGCGTGCTTTGTCTCTCAGCCAACCCTCTCAGTTGCGATCAAGAAGCTTGAAGATGAGCTTGACGTCAAGCTCTTTGAGAGAAGCGTCAACGAGGTGAGCTTGACGGCTTTGGGAGAGGAGATCGTGCGCCAAGCGCAAAGCGTGTTGGAGCAAGCCGCCAACATCAAAGAAATCGCCAAGCGCGGCAAGAACCCGCTGGCGGGCCCCTTGAAGCTTGGGATCATCTACACCATTGGCCCCTACTTGTTGCCAGAGTTGGTCAAAAACGCGATTCACATGGCCCCTGAAATGCCGCTCATGCTGCATGAGAACTTCACCGTCAAGCTCTTGGAGATGCTCAGAACGGGGGAGATCGACTGCGCCATCATGGCCGAACCCTTTCAAGACGCGGGCCTGGCTTGCGCGCCTTTGTACGACGAGCCCTTTGTGGCGGCTTTGCCCGTCACGCATCCCTTGGCCAACAACAAAAGCATTGGCGCGCAGCAGCTCAAATCAGAGACCATGCTGTTGCTTGGCAATGGGCACTGCTTTCGTGACCACGTGCTTGAGGTTTGTCCTGAATTTGCACGGTTTTCCAGCAGCACCGAGGGCATTCAAAAGAGTTTTGAAGGCTCCTCTTTGGAGACCATCAAGCACATGGTGGCAGCTGGCATGGGCGTCACCTTGGTGCCCAGGCTCTCGGTGCCCCAAGGTGCTTTGGGCATGAGCGCGAAAAAGAAAAAAGACAGCCAAGTTTTTGTGAGTTACTTGCCCATTGTCGATGGGAAGGACAAACCACCCACTCGCCGGGTGGTGCTCGTTTGGAGAAAGAGTTTCACAAGGTATGAGGCCATTGCCAGCTTGCGCAAATCCATTGACGCCTGTGAGTTGGCGGGTGTGGAGAGGTTGCGCTGAGTTAGAGCGTAGGATCTTTTCACCATGAATGACGCACACTTGCCCAAAGACCCAAAGCCCATCTCGCGTTTGGAGCTTTATTTGGACTTGATCCGCTGGAATCGGCCTGCGGGTTGGTTGCTTCTTTTGTGGCCTTCGCTCTCTGCTTTGTGGGTGGCAAGCCAAGGGTGGCCAAATGTCCAGTTGGTGGTGACCTTTGTGGTGGGCACCATCTTGATGAGAAGTGCCGGGTGTTGCTTGAATGACGTGGCCGATCGCGACTTTGACAAGCACGTCAAGCGCACGGCTAACCGTCCGGTCACCAGGGGCGCTTTGGGCGTCAAAGAGGCTTTGGCGGTTGGGGCGGTGTTGGCCCTTTTGGCTTTTTCATTGGTTTGCTTGATCAATCTGGCGACCGTGATTTGGTCGGTCTTGGCGTTGATGGTGACCTTGGTCTACCCCTTTGCCAAGCGGTACGTGTCCATGCCCCAAGCGGTGCTTGGCATTGCCTTTAGCTTTGGCATACCGATGGCCTTTGCTGCGGTGATGGGCAACGCACACCCGGAGTGGGATTGGACACAAGTGGTGCCAGTGCAAGCGTGGCTGCTCTTGTTGGGCAATTTGGCCTGGGTGTTGGCGTATGACACCGAATACGCCATGGTGGACCGAGATGATGACGAAAAAATAGGCATGAAAACCTCAGCCAGAACCTTGGGCTCCTTTGATGTGGCTTTTGTGATGCTTTGTTATGTCGTTTA
>CAIPII010000147.1 GCA_903865035.1 uncultured Burkholderiales bacterium
AGGGACAACACCCAAACTCAGGCCTCAGCCAGCGCTGCCACGCCTCAAGTGGGCTCTTGGGTTGGGTTACAGAGGACTTATGATGGCTTGGGATTGCAACTCAAAGGGCGTGAAAGGGCCCAAGAAGTGTCTTGGGATTGGATCGTTGGCATGGATCTGGACCGCTCCAATGAATACCGACAATCAGGTGCCACCAATTATGGGGTGATCACACCTGCTCCAACCTCAGTGCAAAACGTGTCCTCCAACAGCGATCTCTTCATGCAAACGATCGTGTACTTGAACGACACCTGGACACTCACCGCTGGAGCCAGACACGATCAGGTCAAAATTGAAAACACCAATTTCACCTCTGCAGCCTTGGGTGGTACGTCCAGCTTTTCAACCAACACGCCCGTGATCGGACTCACCTGGCATGTTCAAGATCGTTTGAATCTCTACACCAACGCGGGACTTGGTTTTGAAACGCCCACCACCACAGAAACCGCATACTCCTTGGTGGGCTCAAGTGTGGTTGCCGGATTCAACTCTGGCCTTCAAGCCTCGCAGAGTCACAACTTAGAGGTTGGCGCCAAGTGGATACCCAGTGCAAGCCAGTGGGTCAATGCAGCTCTCTTTCACATCACCACCACCAACGACATTGTGGCCACCACCAACATCTCAGGTAAAAGTGTTTACCGCAATGTGGCTCAAACGGCCAGGGATGGTTTTGAGCTCTCGATGATGAATGCATCGAATCGACACGTGCATGAGCAATTGGCTCTGAGTGTCGTCAAAGCTCAATACGATTCAAGTTTCTCCTCGAGCGCTGGCCTCATCCCAGCTGGAAACGCCTTGCCGGCGATTCCACAAAACACTTTGAGCACTGCACTGTCTTGGTCGGAAAAGGGTTATGGCCACAAAGGATCACACGCATCTGAAGGCTTGGAAGTGGAGATGGACTTCACGGCCAGGTCCTCAATGTGGGCCAATGATACAAATTCAACAACACCCACAAACTATGGCTATGCTGCTGGTTACGGCCTTCTTGACCTCAAGATCCACGAGCGCAGTACTTTGGGCCGTTTGAATCTTGAAGGATACTTGGGCATCAACAACATGACCAACCGCAACTATGTAGGCTCTGTCATCGTGAACTCTTCAAATGCTGGGTATTTTGAGCCAGGCCTTCCAAGAAACTGGACGTTGGGACTCAAGTTGAGTACCCCACTTTGAACCCGCTCCACTGCGCTGATGCGCTCCTTGAGATCTCATTCACATCCTACTCATGCACCCTGACGATCTGTTGAAATTGGTCAGCACACCCATGCCCTTTGGCAAACACAAAGGACGATTGTTGGCTGACTTACCTGGGAACTACTTGAATTGGTTTGCCAGAGAGGGATTCCCAGATGGTGAGATCGGTCGATTGTTGGAGCTCATGCAAGAGATCGATCACAATGGCCTGAGCGACCTCTTAACGCCTCTTAGAGCAAAATGACCTACAGCTCTATTGGGCATCTAACTGTCCAAGATGAAGCCATCAATATATCGTTAAAAATTCTTCGAGCGGATCGCGCTCACTCGTGTATTGATTGATAGGCGCATCCCAGTCGGGGTAGCCCATGGACATGCCAAGCAACAATTTTCTGGACGGTGGGATATCCAAGACCTCTCGAACCGCATTGGGGTAATTGGCTAGCGAGGCTTGAAGGCAAGTGCCCAAGCCGTGAGCATGGGCACTGAGCACTACACTTTGCACAAACATGCCAATGTCGGTCAAAGACCAGGTGCTCAAATTTTCATCCATGAAAAAGAACACCACACATGGCGCATTGAAGAACTTGAAATTCATGAGCCTTTGCTCTGTTCTCGCTTGCACGTCGTCTCTGTTGATGTTGAGGGCTTGAAAACGCTTAGCTCCGTGCGTTTTTGTTCTCGCTTCAACCTTGGCGGGCCAACTCTTGGGATTGGGGTAGTCTGATTGAGCAGGCGCATTGTCCTTGGCCAAAGCGTAGAGCCTGTCACTCAAAGCCTGCCTCTTTTCTCCTGTCACCACCACCGCATCCCAAGGCTGGGAGTTGGTGTAGGAAGGACTTCTGAGGGCTTTGGAGAAAATAGACTCAATGACGTCGCGCTCCACAGGCTTGGATTGATAAGCTCGAACGCTTTTGCGATTGGTCAGTGCTTGAAGTAAATCCATCTCAACCCCTCCATTAAAAATCAACCATTGACCACGTTTTGGGCTTTCCCAGCCGCAAAGGCATTGATGTTGTCAAAGGCCGTTCCGTAATACACCTCGTAGTTGTCTTTTTCAACGAATCCCAAATGGGGAGAACACAAACAATTCGGTAAAGCGATCAAAGGATCCGCGGCACCCAAAACCGGCTCGTGTTCATAAACATCCACCGCGGCGAATCCTGGACGACCTTTTTTCAAACCCTCATAGAGTGCGCCTGGCTCAATGAGTTCGGCCCTGCTGACGTTGACCAAAATGGAATCCGGTTTCATCATGGCCAGATCCTGTGCGGTGACAAAATGCTGGGTTGCTGGTATCAACCTCAGCTGAATGGTCAAGATGTCACACGTTTTGAAAAAGGCCTCTCTTGAACTTGCAACCTCAAAGCCCTGAGCCTTTGCTTTTTCAAGGGTGCTCTCGCGTCCCCACACCAGAGGCTTCGCACCCAAAGCTTTGAGGACGTGACTGAGCTGTGAGCCCAAGCGTCCAAACCCCAGCACTCCCACTGTTTTACCTGACAGTTGGCGACCCAGCGTGCCTTGCCACAGACCGCTTTTTAGGCGCTCGACCTCCGGCACCAAGTTGCGAAGAGCAGCCAGTATCAACAACAAGTTCAGCTCAACCGTACAGGCGCCAGAGCCAGAACCATCACAAACCATAACGCCCTGATCCTTACAGGCTTGAACGTCAACATGGTAATTGATCTTCCCGGTTTGAGAAATGAGCTTCAAATTGGGCAAACGCTCAAGGAGTTCTTTGGTGATTGAAGTTCTCTCTCGGGTGAGCACAATGGCATCTGCATCCTTGTACCTTTGCACCAAGGAATCCACATCCTTCACGGTGTCGTTGTAAATGGTGACATGGTGATCTTTGAGCTTGGCAAAACACTCCAGCGTTTTGACACAATCTTGGTAATCATCAGAAATTACGATGTTCATCTTGAATTCACTTGTTGGTTGGGAGAATGGACCACACATCCATCATGGGTTGATGCCAAGTCACAGCACGTGTTTGGCAGTGCAAAATGAAAAGCGTGCTTTGAAAAAGCCCGCTTTGGGTCAAGCTTGGTTTTCCTCGGCCAACAAACGGTCTAAGACCATGCGGGAATTCACACCACCGGCATCGATGTTGAGTTTCAAGAGTCGACGACCCGCGTGCAGCGAGATGTTGCTTTGCTGGCGCTCAAGCATGTCCATGTCCTCGGCGAAAATTTTGCCTTGGCCTTCTCTAATGCTGTAGGTCAAAGCAGCGTCGTTGGTCTTGAACTTTCGGGCCATACCCCAAAAGTACCAGTGACTGGTTTCGGTCTCTGGCGTGATGAAATCCACCACCACGCTGTAAACCTTGTCTTGGTCGGGTGCATCAAAACCGCCCTTGCCTGCGAGTGCAACACCCACATCAATCATCACGTGGCTGGGAGGAGTGAACTGGCAGATCTGCCAGCGGTCCACCAAAGCATTGTCATCCAATCCATTGGCCCTCATGGCCATTCGCCAAAATGGTGGGGCTTTGATGTTTTCCATGAATCTGGATGTGAAAACCTTGTTGCCTTTGACCTCGGTTTTACAAGGCGTCTCATCGATCTCAGGCTGACCAATGCTCGTGGAATGCACATAAGTCTCATGCGACAAGTCCATCAAGTTGTCGATCATCAATTGGTAATTGGCTTTGACGTGATACATGCCTCCACCATATGCCCAAGCGGGATTGTCAAAGAACTCATAAACCGGCATCAACTCGGGATCTGCTTTTTCACGCTCACCAGGCCACACCCAGATGAATCCATAGCGTTCAATGACCGGGTAGCTGGCAATGGAGGGAAAGGCTGATACACGCTGGGATGGCATGGCCACAGTTTTTCCATGACAACCCATCTCGAGTCCATGGTATCCACAGACCAAGTTTCCGTCTTTGACGAACCCCAAAGACAGTGGCGCTCCGCGGTGAGGACAAAAATCTTCGAGTGCCACAGCCTGGTTGTCTGAACCTCTGTAGATCACCATCTTCAATCCACAAATTTGACGCCCCAAAGGTTTGCCTTCGATTTCTTCGGGACGACAAGCCACGTACCAAGCATTTTTAAGGAACATATTGAATTCTTTAGGTTAACTGGAACAATGAATAAAATGACACTCTAGCCAAAGCGTTGTAGAAAAGCGTTCAGTATACTGATTATAAGACTTTCGGGTCGGACAAAGGGCAAAGTTCTTGGGTAAAGCCTGGCGGATAAAGGCCATTCAAAGGGCCTTGGACGAGGAAATTTCTAAAGCAACAAAGACACAACCGTGTTACTCAATTGAACTCAATGCAAAGACTCGGTCTTGCTCACAAAAGACCAAGACGACCGGCCACAACGCCCAAAACGATGGATGCAAAAATGCTCACCAAGGGATTGCTTTTGGTGAGAAAGAAGTAAATTCCGACCCCAATCACAATCACCACTCCAACGGCATCGAACACCGCGGCTCGAGCGGTCACCACACCACTTGAAAAAATCAAACCCACAATCAAAGGTGGCAAGCTTTTTCGAGTGACCGAATACCATTTGGCATGGGTGAGTTGATTCTCCAAGCGAGCAGCAACCAGACAAATGATGCTCGTTGGAATGATGGTGGACAAAGTCGCCACCATCATGCCCGCAAATCCTGCCACTCTCCAGCCCACCAAACTCATCAACAACACGTTAGGGCCCGGTGCGACTTGAGAGATCGCAAAAGAGGAGGCAAATTGTGCATCCGTCATCCAGCCGTAGATCTCCACCGCTTGGCGATGAATCTCAGGGATCATGGTTGAGATACCGCCAACGGAGACCAATGCCGTGGTTGCAAAAGTTTGGGCAATCGACCACAAGAGATCAAAGTTCATGACTTGTCCTCTCTGAATCCAACCCAAATGGCCGCTGAGATCAAGACCAAAAGGGTTTGCAAGAGGGGCAGCTTTAACAAACCAATGCTGACAAAAGCCAAAACGGTGAAGGCCAGGGAAGTTTTGGATTTGATGATGCCCCGGGCCAACTTCAAGCCCGTTCCAAAGGTCAACCCAACCGCAGCGGCCGCCGCTGCATTGGTGGCGTTTTGCACGTCTGGGAGGTAAGCATAATGATCATAAGTAGAGATGAGGCCGAGCAAGATCAAAAGCGGAAAAGTGAACAAACCAACCAAGGCAAGCACCACGCCTTTGATGCCTTGAAAACGATCGGCAACGATGGTGGTCATGTTCATCAAGCTTGCCCCAGGCAGCACTTGACCCAAGGCCAAACAAGAAGTGTATTCATCAGAGGTGATCCACTTCCTTCGTTCAACAGCCACGTGAAAGAGCGCCGCGGCAATTCCCCCAAAACCAAACAACCCCACCAGCACAAAGCCCGTGAACAAATTCCAAAGCGAGACACCTTGAGGTTGTGGAGAAAGGCTTGGATGGACATCCACCGAGTTTTGATCGTTCATTGTGAAGGCTTTTGAATTGTGGGAATCTGAGCGCTTTAAGGTGTGTGATTGGAAGCGCTCAATGCTCCGCGCTCTGACCCAAGCGCAGGCCATCGTCGAGCAGCATTTCACCATCTTCTTTTTGGAAGGGCTCGATCTTGGGCACAGGCAGCAACTCAAGGACTCTCTCACTGGGACGGCACAAACGAGCACCAAGAGCGGTCAATACGATGGGGCGATTCATTAAGATCGGGTGCTCCACCATCTTGTCAATCAAATCTTGCTCGCTCCAATGAGGCAAATCCAATTGAAGTTCAGCATAAGGCGTGCCCTTTTCGCGCAATAGCTCGCGCGCAGTCATGTTCATCTTGCTCAGCAACCCAATCAAAGTCTCTTTAGAGGGTGGCGTTTTGAGGTACTCAATCACTTCGGGCTCTAGGCCAGCATGGCGCAAGAGCTTCAACGTGTTTCTTGACGTTCCACAATTGGGATTGTGATAGATGGTGACTTTGCTCATTGATCTGGCTTTTGTGAGTAAAAAAGCTCCGAGCCAATGCAGACTTAGAGCAAGGCCACATGATAACCCATGCCTGTAAATCGCCAGGATGTATACCACCGAGCCTGCACTTGCAGGGACTCAGTGGTTTAAGCTACAACAAATGAACTCAAGCAGCCAGCGCTGAATGAGCAAGGATGATAGAGGATTCACCTTGAGGCAAGGACTCGCCAATGATTTGAGACACCATGTCTGCGGTGACCGCTGAAAGCGTCCAGCCCAAGTGACCGTGCCCGGTGTTGTAGAACACATTTTTTTTAGCACCTCGACCCACGCGTGGCATCATGTTGGGCATCATGGGCCTGAGACCCGCCCAGGGCACCACTTGACGGGTGCTCACACCAGGGAAACAATTGTTGACCCAGTCGATGAGAGGCTTGACGCGATCGGCACGAATGTCCTTGTTGAACCCATTGAACTCGGCGGTACCAGCCACCCTGAACCGATCAAGCCCCAAGCGTGAGGTCACGAGCTTGGTTTCATCGTCAAGCAAGCTCACAGTAGGTGCTGCGCTTTGACTTTCTTCGTCAAGCAAATTGACTGTGATTGAATAACCTTTGACGGGGTAGATGTTCACGCGGTCACCAAGCTGAGACGCAAAGGCGCGACTTGCGACTCCGGCGCAGACGAGGATCGCATCAAATTGGTGGAGCTTTGACGCTTGACCCTCTTTTGTGAACACCTGAGCCTTGTTCCCATCTGACTTCAATTGAACCACATCATGGCCGTAAACAATGTTCACGCCCAAGCGCTCACACGCCTTGGCCAGTCCATTGGTGAACAAATGAATGTCTCCAGTTGAATCGCTTTGCGTGAAGAAACCACCGTAATATTGACCCTTGAGAGTCGGCTCGATGGACTTCATCTCAGAGGGCGTGACCGCATGACGCTCTAGGCCGCCACTTGCCAGCATTTTGGAAACACGTGCCGCGTGATCAAAACCAGACTTGTCTCTGTAGATGTGCAAAATGCCTTCTTTTTTCAAATCAAAATCAATCCCCTCTTGCTGAGCCCAAGCAAACAAATGCTTCCTCGCTTCAATGGCCATGCGGGTCGTTTCAATGGTGTTTTTTTGGTAGTGCGGCACATTGGAGATGAACTCCGCAAACCAACTGAGCTTGTGCCAACTGGGCTTGGGATTGACCAACAGAGGAGCATCTTTTTTGAGCATCCACTTCAAGCCCTTTAGAAGTGTTGATGGGTGTGTCCAAACCTCTGCGTTCGAGGCCGAGAGCTGACCTCCGTTGGCAAAAGAGGTCTCCATGGCTGCGTAACGTTGTTTTTCAAAGAGGGTCACGCTGTAGCCTTTTTTGGCAAGCGCGTAAGCTGAGGTGACACCCGTGATGCCACCGCCAATGATTGCAATTGATTTCATGATTGAGCTCCAAACGTCAGAAGGGTTAAAGCGCACCCTGCACCATGCACGGTGTGCGCCCCCTCTGTTTGGAACCTGAGAGATTCGTTAAGGTGCAAAAACCCTAACTTGCTCCTGCGGTGTGTTGAATGACGAATCCAACAACTCTTCAGAGTTTGAAAAAAGAATCGGTCCTTTTGCCTGAGAGTTTCCGGGGCGGTTGCTCCTTCGGCGTTGCGACTTTGCGCAATCTCTCCCGATTCTTAACCAAAAAAACTACTTTAAAAATAAACCTCAGAGAATTTTACCCATAAATTGCTTGGAAAAACAATGATTTACTTGTTGAAGTTGGAACACTGATTTGAACCAAGAGAAATGTGAAATCCTCGATGAGTCAATGAAAGCCCATCACTGCGAGACATCAATGGCTACAAGTGATCTGACTCATTGAGTTGCTGCCCCGCGGCTCTCTAAGATGGTAAGAACACCACCGGCCAGTCCACAAAGAGCAATCAAGCCGATGCCCAACATTGAGAAATGATCGGGCAAGTGATCAAAAACCAACCAACCACCGATCATGGCAAAGCCGATTTGCATGTACATGTAGGGCATGAGCGTCACCGCTGGAGCTCTCTCAAATGCCAAAATCAGCAAAAAATGTCCCAAAGCTCCCGCAGCCCCTATAGCAAAGAGCTCAAACCACAGTTGAGCACCCTCTAGATCTGACCATCCAAAGAACAAAAGAAATGTACTCATCGCAGCTCCAACCCAAACAGAGTAGAAATGCGTGGTCATGCTTCGCTCAGATTTGGAGATGACACTGGTCAATATCTGAAAAGCCGTGTTGCTGATCACCAAAAGCACGGGAAACACCATCTCCCACCCCAAACTCCCACTGGCGGGACGAACGATCAAAAGCGTGCCACAAAAACCTCCAAAAACCAATCCGATCCTGATCCCAGAGGGTTTTTCCTTGAGCAGTCTAGATGACAAAAGTGTCACCAAAAGCGGTGTCGTCATGACAATGGCAGCAAACTCACCCACGGGTAAAAACTTCAAGCTCAACATCGCAAGCAAGGTGGTCATCATCAATAACACCCCTCGCATGACCAACACCCAAGGTCTTGAAGTCAACAAAACGGTGCGTCCAGCGACTGGCAAAATAAAAAGGGTTGTCATGCTCGCTTGAATCAAGTAGCGAACCCAAATGACGGTCACAAAAGGGGCGACGAGCACAACCTTTTTGGTGAATGTATCCATGAAGGCCAGGCAAGCAGTCGCCATGACCAGTAAAAGGACCCCTTTGAGGGTTGAATTTGGAATGTGCAAAGTAGGGCAACAATTATGAGTCGTCAAATGCCTCAAATCTGGCCTGAAAACTCCTCAAAAAGAATGAATTCATGCTTAAAATGTAGGCAACCTAGAACAAATGCTTTGATTTACTCTGTCAATTGTTTTGTGGCCAGTTCAGTATACCTTTGTATAGGCACTGTGCTTTCATCATTCGAGTCCAAACGAAAGTCATCGACCCAGGAGAATTTACATGTTCATCTTCAATTACATCGGAATGCTTTTGCTGGCCTATGCTGCTCTTTATTGTGCATTCAGATCAGGTAGTGCCTATCTGAACTACCAACAACTCAACCAATCGAGCAATGCCTCAGGTGGTTCAGGCTATCAAAATTTATCCAATGCATGGACATCCATGATGATGTGGTTGGGTCTTGGATTTGTGTCCTTTGCGCTTGTGTTCAAGCTCGCACCACTTTGATTGTGCTGACAAAGACATCACTCCTCGTGTTCACGCTGCGCAGCTAAGCCCATCAAAACACAACACGAATGTCTGTCTGAATTCGTCAATGGGTGTTGTCGTACTTGATGAAATATTTCTTGGCCATGGCGACAACCTGCCCATCACTGGGGTGATCGCTTTTGAGTGAGTCAACAATGCGCTTGGCCGTTTGAGGCGAATGGATTTTGCACCACTCTTGAAATTCCACTCGGGTTGAGCTCGGCCCAGTTAGTAAAATCTCATGTGTTGACTCCAAGGCATCACTCACCGACTTGAAAAAAGCCACCATGTCTTGTGACTTCCCTTGGTGCTTGTGGTGAGATTTGGATTTGATCAACTCCTTTTCGATGTGCTCCTTGTCGAACATGAGCACATGGCTCTCGGAATGATCCATCCAAACCACCGCATGAAAAGTGCTCATCTAAATCCCCTGGTTATTTATTCAACTCTAATCAAGAAAGAGCAGTTGTACTCGCCTTTACTTAGACTCACTGTAACCAAGAGAAATCGTTTGGCTCTTGACTAAAGTCAAGAGCCAATCACTCAATGGACTTCAAGCGCGCGCTTTTGAACCTTGATGCGCTTAAAGCTGATGGTTTTGGATGCATACATGATTTCAACAAAGTACAAAATACACGCGGAAACCAGGGATAAGAAACTCCCAATAAAAGTCAATGGCACCCAGTTGGATAGGTGAAGCTTTCCAGGTTCAACGCTCACAGAGAAAAAAAGCTCAATCACAGTGAGCGCAATCAACACTGCACAAAGCACCAAAAATGCAGTGGCCACATTGATGATGGATTTTCGAGTGTCTAGCGACTCCAACTCCGAGTGAATTCTCTCCACTTTGAG
>CAIPII010000148.1 GCA_903865035.1 uncultured Burkholderiales bacterium
AGCCACAACCGGCGCGCTCAAAGACGTGACCGTTTTCTAAAATTTGAGTAATGCCGTTACCTTGCAGTGTCTCGCCTGGATTCTTGCTCCAAGCATCTGAGACAAAAGGCGTTCCACCATCTAGAGTGGAGATGGCGGTCATGATTGATTTTTGCAGGTCAAGCAAATAACTTCTGATTTGAGTGGGATCCATGGATTGAGAGTGAGGTGAGAGGAATAGCTGGTTGGAATCAGGCTTTGGACAAAGGTGAGAGTGTTCAGGTGACACTCACCTGAACAAGCTCAAATGCCGCTCATTGTTGCAAAAAGCTGGTTCCAAGGTTGTGTCCTTTGCCAGCCAATGTGCAGCGATAGGACATCAGAGCAACGGCCAAGAGTTTCGTCAAAAGAACCTTTGATCAAGCCCCGTTGTGCGCTTTGGTATTGATGTGCAAGAGCGACGCAGCAATCAGGCCAAAGGCCGCCGAGGCGACCCAAACGGCAGCCTGTGAGTAGCCGACTTTCACTTGAAAAAGGAAATGAAAAAGTAAGGTGTTGATGAGAAAAAAGATGAACAAACCGATGGATTTGGTGCTGTGCATTTTGGACTCCTTGGTGTTTGATTTTGATTTAAGAAAAACTCAATCCTATCTTCATTTTATTCAAGAAAACTGACCTACATCAAGCTTTCGCATCACGCAACAGCAGCCCTGCAGTTGTGCGCTTTTAAGGCTCATTTGTTCCCTCAACGCTTGCTTTGTTCAAGTTTGCGTGTGTTTCATGCTTTTGCGTGAGTGAGGTCACTTTTTGTCTGGGTAAAAAGCTCAGGCCAGCGCTTGCAAATGCGCGCCTCTATTCCTTTTGAGTCCAAGCCATAGAGCTTCAAGAGCTCTGTGGGGTCCCCGTGTTCGGTGAACTCGTCATCAAACCCCACCAACAGGGTTGGGACGTTCAGTCCCATGGCTTGTGTGGCCTCTAGCACCGCGGAGCCTGCACCAGCGGCGACACAACCATCCTCTAGCGTGACCAATCCGATGTGATCTTGGGCCAATTTGCGAATCGTCTCCAAATCCAAGGGCTTAGCCCAGCGCATGTCCACGACCGTGTAACCCAAGCGCTCTCCAATTTCCAGAGCAGGGTGGAGCAATGGACCAAAAGCGAGCAGTGCCAATTGTTTGCCCATGCGTTTGATTTGCGCCTTGCCCCATGGCAGGGGATCAAGGGTTTGCGTGACCACAGCTCCTACGCCTGCACCTCTGGGGTAGCGAACCGTCGCAGGACCATTGTGCATGTAGGCGCTGTTGAGCAAGAGCCTGCACTCGTGTTCATCCGATGGGCAAAGTATGCTCATATTTGGAATGCACCGGGTGAACGCAATGTCAAACATGCCGGCGTGTGTCGCTCCATCAGGCCCGACCAGTCCTGAGCGATCCAAGGCAAAGACCATGGGTAGATTTTGCAAGGCAACGTCATGGATCATTTGATCGTATCCACGTTGCAAAAAGGTCGAATAGATGGCCACCACGGGCTTGAGGCCTTCGCAGGCCAAGCCAGCGGCAAAGGTTACGGCGTGTTGTTCAGCAATGCCCACATCGTGGTATCGATCGGGGTGCACTTGGCTGAATTTCACCATGCCTGAGCCCTCTCGCATGGCTGGCGTGATGGCCACCAATATGGGATCATGGTCAGCCATGTCACACAGCCATTGACCAAA
>CAIPII010000149.1 GCA_903865035.1 uncultured Burkholderiales bacterium
GAAATGGCCAAAGAGTTGGCCCAAGATTTATATGTCGTGAGCGTTGACAAAAAGAAACTCAAAAATTGGCTCATTCGCTCACCCCAATTGAGTTCCTTGTATTATTTTTGTCGCCGCTGCTGGAATTTCTTAAAAAAGGTCAAATCCAAATTCACGGGTGATCGTTGAGAAAAAGCTTTAAAGGCAAGTACTAAGGATTGAGTTCTTTGAATTGCCTCAATTGATCATCGTTTGAATTTCCCAGCGACGGTTGATCGAGACGACGCCCAGCTCCAATCCTTTTTGTGTGACCTCAAACTCACCCCAAAGGGCTGAGTCGTAGATGTGAATGGCGCGCTCACAGAGCAAGTACACTTGCAAGAGGTAGCGCCCTCTCAAGAGCTGAATTTTGGGAAACACCAAGGTAAGCTCTCCCAAGCCATCAGCATCCCTCACCAACGAAACCTCGTCGTAGAAATTGGAGCAACTCGTGATGGCTTTGCCCAAAGCGTCTGAGATCACCACACCCACATTTGGACTGGGTAAATTCAAGCCCGCTTTGAATTTCACATGAATGGCCAAATCCGACTCCAAGCTTTGAAGCACTCCAGAAGGCCGGATCGATACTCCACCAACGCTCAAGTCAATGCTTTTGAGCCTTGCTGTGTGTTGACTTTCAGAGGAAGGAAGATCCGCTGATTGAACACCTTCTTCAGCAACGGTGGACTCCACCTGTGAATTTTGCCAAGCTGGAGACACAAACTGATCGGCTGGGGTTGAAATATCAGTTGAGCCCTTCACGTTCGATGTGCCTTGTGCCAATTGATCCAAAAATTGGTTGTAGGCCTGTGCAACTTCTCTGGCTTGTCCAAACGCTTGCACCTCACCTTTGTTCAACCAAATGGCCTTTTCACAGAGAGCCTCCACTTGGTAAATGCTGTGAGAGCAAAACAAAATGGTCACGCCCTTGGACTTCAAATCCATGATTCGATCGAAAGACTTTCTCGCAAATGCACCGTCTCCAACTGACAAGGCCTCATCAATGACCAATATATCAGGGTCCACACTGGTGGCGATTGCAAAAGCAAGTCGCACATACATACCACTCGAATAAGTCTTGACCGGTTGATCGATGAACTCTTCGATACCTGAAAATGCAATGATCTCAGGCGTTTTGTCTTTGATTTCTTTGGCGCTCAAACCAAGCAACGTGGCGTTCAAGGTGATGTTTTCTCGGCCACTGAACTCCGGGTTGAATCCTGCACCCAACTCCAAAAGTGCCGCGATTCGACCATTGACCTTCACTTGCCCGAAGCTTGGCTCCAAAACGCCACAGATCAGTTGCAAAAGAGAGGACTTTCCTGCACCGTTCACTCCAATGATCCCCAGAACCTCGCCATGGGCCAATTGAAGAGACACATCCTTTAATGACCAAAATGTTTTGGCGTAAGTGGATTGCCCAATCCAGGGAAGAAAACGATGAACTTTGGGAAGAATGAACTCTTTGAGTCGGTCCTTGGGGGATTTGAAGAGCAAGTAGCGTTTGCTCACCGACTGCACCTCGATGGCCCAAGGTGTTGAACGCTCTGAGTGGGGTGAATGAGCGATTCGATCAGAGCACATCGGCAAAGCCCTTTTTCAATCTCTCAAACACCCAAGCTCCAAAAGTCGCGAACACCAAACCCACACCCAAGGCCATAGTCCATTGATTCCAATTGGGCCAAATGCCCCAATACATCACATGGCGCCAAGTCTCTACCACCCAAGTCAAAGGGTTCAAATAAAGCCAAACCTGAAAGGGTTTTGCAATGTTCGCAATGGGGTAGAGGATGGGAGCGGAGAACATGAGGGCCGTGACGATCCATCCCATGACTTGGCTCAAATCCCTTAAATAGACGCCAAGCGAAGCCAGCAACCAAGACAAACCCAAGCCCCAAAACACCAACGGCAGGAGCACCAAAGGCAGGCTCAACCAAGACGCATGGACCACGTCCGACAAATTCCATTCTCCAGCCCAAAGCAA
>CAIPII010000150.1 GCA_903865035.1 uncultured Burkholderiales bacterium
GCATAAAATGCAATACAACTTTTATTTTTCATTCTCACCATGACTCAAGCTCTCGTCGTCTGCTTTGGTGCTTGCCTGGGCGCCTTGTTGCGCTGGCAACTGGGACTCATGTGGAACAATGCGATTGAGTTGCCTCTGGGAACCCTGGCAGTCAATTGGATTGGAGGTTATTTAATTGGCATCTTCATCGGGGTTGCACAAATTGCCCCCAACTTGGATCCCATGTGGAGGCTCTTGCTCGTGACTGGCTTTTTGGGAACCCTCACCACCTTCTCCTCATTCAGCGCAGAAATGGTGGGCTTCATCCTCAATGAGAGGTACCTGACCGCCTTGGGCGGCATTGGTTTGCATCTCTTGGGCTCATTGGCATTGACCGCACTGGGGATCAAAACCATTCAGTTTTTTTTCACAAGCTGATTTCAAGCACTGACCCATTCAGGGTCCGGTGACTCAGATCAAGAATTCAACATCTTGTTTTTGGCCTCGGCCACATTCATCTCTTGCGGCAAGTGGACCTGGTTTTTAACCGCCAAGACCTCCGCCATGATGCTCACCGCAATTTCAGCAGGTGTTTTGCTCCCAATGTAGAGCCCAATGGGCCCTCTGAGCTTGGCCAGTGATGCCGGGGTTTGATCAAAATGCTCGATCATGCGCTGGTGGCGAGCTTGGTTGTTCCTTCTGGATCCAATGGCGCCAATGTAGAAGGCCTCTGTTTTAAGCGCTTCAATGAGGGCCATATCGTCAAGTTTGGGATCGTGCGTGAGCGCAATCACACAACTCCTTCGATCAGGTTTGAAGGACAAAACCACATCATCAGGCATCTCCGCGGTGAGCACAACATCTCTCACAGACCATGACCCTGAATACTCTTGTCTTGGATCGCAAATGGTTACAGCAAAACCATTGAAGAGCGCCATGGTCGCTAAATATTCGGACATTTGCCCAGCACCAATGATGAGCATTCTGTACTCAGGACCAAAGGTGTTGATCAACTCCTCATCGTTGATCACCAAAGCCTGAGGGGTGGCGGTGGGGCTCAAACTGACCAAACCTGTTTTGATGTCCGTTCGGCGCTTGACCAACCGACCCGACTCCAAATCTCTGAGCAAAGCGTTCAAAAGCTCTAAATCCGGATTGAATTCGAGCAACAACTCAAGCGTGCCGCCACAGGGCAGACCAAAACGATGCGCCTCATCTGCAGTGATTCCATATTTTAAATATTGGGGAGGACCATCAATGCTGTTGCCCAAATCGGTCTCACCCAAACCACTTTGGTAGGCCTTTGTGAATTGAGAGATCAAATCATCCTCAATGCAGCCACCTGAGACAGATCCCACCACTGCGCCGGTGTCGTTCAAGGCCATGATTGAGCCCACAGGCCGAGGAGAAGAACCCCAGGTGCGTGTGACAGTCGCCAAAAGCGCTCGGTGCCCCTTGAGCCGCCAATCTCGCAAGGCCTTCAACACTGACACGTCTACGTTTTCCATGGTGTGACTCGTTTCTGATGGTTTTGTCTTCCAAAGACACGGTCCATTTTAGTGCACGACACACAAGCCTCACAATCACTTCAAAGGCGGCTGAAGTTGAGCACAACCGGGATCTCAAAGGTCAAAGAAAGCGGATTCAGCAATCGATTGAGAGGGAATTTCTACGCTTGCCAGAAACCCCAAACTCAGGACAACTTTGATCATTTTGTGCTTTTTAGCCCTTAAAATCCAACGATCATGAAAATAGCGCTACTTTTTTTATTGTTGTTGACATTGGGTTCGGCCAGAGCCGAATGGGAGCAACTCGATGAAAACAACCAAGCCGTGATTTACTTTGATCCTGACCGAATTCAAAAGAATTCAGGATTTCCGACCCTTTGGCAATTGTCTGACTTGAAGAGTCCCACTCAAACCAAAGTCCTCTCCAAACTCACTTTGATTGAATTCAATTGTGATGAAAGACAGCGCAGAACCATTGCATTCACTTCTCACAAAGAACACATGGCGGGTGGTAAACCGATCTTCAAAAGTTTGGTGGCACAACCTTGGCATGCCGTGCAATCTGATTCGGTCATTGAAAAGTTGATGGATCTGGCTTGCAAGCCATGATGGCATCTGGCTTGACTTGAACCAACCCTTCGCAACCACCAATCAATCATGAGCGTCAGATGGTTCTCAAAACAAAAGCATGACGTTCAAAGCTACGTTGCTTCGGCACCAACGCTGGATCCAACTGAGATCGCTCGCCTTGCCAATTTGAGTGCGCAAGCTCAGCAACTGGCAGCCAATAATCTGCCCAACCCCCAATCGAGCATTTTGAGCAACGCCGAGAGTCAGGTGATTCAAAACATTGAACTCTACAGACAAAAGCGTTTTGAGATTTTGCTCAGCGAGTACCAGCAAACTCAAGCCGATATCGCAAAATTGAATGAACTGCCCGACTTGCAAAATGTGTGGCTCATCGAAACCCAATACGACCGTGACGCCACGCAACTGGTCTCTGAGCAAAGCCAATTGATCAGAGGCTTGGCCAGCAACGCACAAAAAAGAGTCCGAGAGCTTGAGCGCTTTAAAACACAAAACAAAATTCAACGTGAGCCGGAGTACCCACTGGGTTCAGGGCGGTTTTTGCGTTACTGCTTGCTGATCTTTTTGATTGTGATTGAGGCACTCTTCAATGCAGAGTTTTTCTCAGAGGGCTTGAGCACCGGCTTACTTGGCGGATTCACCTATGCTGCACTTTTGGCTGCGGTGAATGTCTTGATGTCTTTCTTCCTTGGCAAAACCCTGATCCGACTTATTTTTCACTCTGATCCAGCCAAAAAGGCAATTGGATTGATGTCCCTGCTCATGACCTTGACCTTTGTCTTTGGAATGGCACTTGGCATTGCACACATCCGAGATCAACTCGTGATCGAATCCACCAATCCGGCACGAATGGCTTTGAGCACCTTGACCCTTGCACCCTTTGATTTGGGTGACTTGTTTTCTTGGCTTTTGCTGGCTGTTAGCATCTCTTTTGCGCTTGGAGCCTTGGCCGATGGGCTCACCATCGATGACCTCTACCCAGGATATGGGCCGCAAGCAAGAAAAACCGAGGCTGCGCTCAACGACTACATGGATGAGCTCGATGAGGTTCGACAAGACTTGGAGGAGATGAAATCAAACGCATTGGCCGAACTCGATCGATCCGTGGAAAAAGCACAATCCTCCATTGCTGAATACAGACATTTGATCGATCGCAAAAAACAAATTCGCTTGAAGTTTGATCAAATGGTCCATGACTCGAACCGAGTCATGGAGACCTTGCTGCAAATTTTCAGAACCGAAAACGAAATGCACCGAACCGATGGGCAAAGGCCCGCTTATTTCAACGAAATCCCCAGACTCAAGCCCCTGGAGATGCCTTGGGTTGAACACGACGAGCAGCAACTCATTTTGCACACCCGATTGATGCAGACACTCACCTCTCAGTCCCAAGACATTAGGAATAAGCTGAATGAGACCTTTTTGCGCTTCATGGACCGCCTGACTTTTGTGCCCATTGAAACCCTTGATCCACTTAAAACCAATCACCCATCATGGCAAGATTGAGTCGACGCGCAAGAGCGCAAAAAAGACGTGAGATCATTCTAGGTGTCTTGATCCTGGCAGTGATCGCCGTGATCGCCAGTGTCGTGACCTATCAATTCACCCACCGCTCAGCAGGATTTGATCCTGAAACCTTGTGTCCCTTGACTGGCCCCAAGGGGCATTACGCTTTGTTGGTTGACAAAACAGATCCCTTGAGTTTCACGCAACGCACGGCCTTGGAGACCTTGCTTCAAGACCTCGTGGAGAGAAAAATCCCTGAGGGCTATTTGGTCTCTGTCTTTGTGATGGGCGAGGACTACAAAGCCAATGCAAAACCACTGGTGGAAATTTGCAATCCCGGCACTGGAGAGGGCAAAAGCGAACTCACTGCCAACCTCAAGCAACTCAAGCGACAGTACAACAAAAAATTCATCACCCCACTTATGCAACAAATGCAGTCCATGGTGAGCGATCAATCGGGCAAGTATTCCCCCATTTTCGAAATGGTTCAAATGGTGAGTTTGGCCTCCTTTCAACGCCACCCCATTGAGGGCGAGAGAAGGCTATTGATCATCTCCGATTTGCTGCACAACACTCCTGAGTTGAGTCTTTATAAAAAAGTTCCCAACATCGAAGATTTCTTGGCCAGTGATTATGGACGCCGAACTTACGTGAATTTGAAGGACGTACAGATCGACCTATACCTGCTCTTCAATACGCCTCAATTCCAAACTGAAGAATTGACTGAATTTTGGCAAAGTTTCTTTACGAAAACAGGCGCCACCATCGCATCCATCACGCCCATGCCGGGCTAAATGCTCAAATGCCCACTTGGTGTTTGAGCATCACCTCGGCTCGAATTCGGCTAGATTCGATGCTGGCCTCACAGATCTCCAAATTGGCAACTCCCCACGCTCCGGTGTGAATGGGCTTCATGCCCTCCTTGAGCGTTGCATAAAGCTCTTGCACAACCAAATCTCTAGGGCTTTGATCCAAGGGCAACACCTTTTCTTGCCTTCCCCACCGTGAGTCGATGATGAGCCCATTGGGGGACTGGCGAATGTCCCCAAGATCACAACTGACGACCGTCAAACCGAAAAACGGCTGATGGGGTGCCTCAGAGGGGATGGCTTTTACAGCGCGAACTCTTTTGGCTTTGATTTCATCTTCAGCACTCAAAGTGACGCTAGGCTTTGGGTTCCATTTGCGCGCGTCAATGGGTTCATGAAAACCCCATTCGGAAATATCAAACCCCAAGTCCATGCTGGACATCCCCGCATAACCGTTGTAGATCGCAGTTGCACACGAGGACTCAACTTCATCGGATTCAAAATCAATGAACACTGTGTGAGCACCGATCCCGGATCGCTTGGGGTCTAAATTAAAGGTCTTGGCTCTCACACTCCTTGCCACTCCGCCGCACAAGAGGCGAATGATGTCAAATTGATGTGCGCCTTGTCTATAGGTCACGCCTCCACCCAAACGCTCATCGAGCTCTTCTTGTCTTCTGGGGCGGTACATCCAATCGGTGAAACACCATGTATTGACCATTCTCACGCAGCCCAACGTTTTGGAATCAATGAGCCTGCGCATCTCCAAAATGGGCAAGTCATAACTGTGCGAATGACCCACCCACAAATGCCGCTTGGCTTTTTGTGCTGCCTCCACCATTGCCAAGGCATCCGCCAAGCATGAGGCCATTGGTTTTTCCA
Organism: uncultured Burkholderiales bacterium; assembly: GCA_903865035.1. GTDB lineage: Bacteria > Pseudomonadota > Gammaproteobacteria > Burkholderiales > Burkholderiaceae_C > Limnohabitans. Next base: position 5,273 of record CAIPII010000150.1, read on the forward strand.
CCAACACGTGCTTGTTCAAAGACAAGGCCAAGAGAGTTTGCTCTTTGTGTAAATCAGTAGGAGTTGCGATGTAGACCACATCCAACTCGGCTTCAGCTTGAAGCATGGCGTGGAGAGTTTCATATCCTCGCACGCCCCATGCTGCATGAGCTTGATTGAATTGGGCGTGCACCTCATGACTAGGTTCTGCAAAAGCCACCCAATCGATGCCTGGATGATCTCTGAATGACTTGAAAAAAGCTTGAGCTGCAGCACCCAGTCCCACTACACCGAGCTTGATTGAGCCAGAAGCCGTCTTGGATTCAAGCATCTTGCATTCCACTGTGAATCATTGATGCATGCGCTTGGGCTCTTGAAGAGGAGACACTCTCTGGCCTTGGTGGATCAAGGGCATCGGTTTGCAAGTCACCCAAAGATGAAAGATTGTCAACCATGGCCAAGAGCGTTCTTCGCGTGGCTTGAAGATCTGCATGCTCGATGCCCGCCAAGGCACTTTGATTGACCCACTCAGCTTGAGGAACGATGGTATTTTTAAGGCTCATGCCCGAAGCGGTTAAAAAAACCCTGATTTGTTTTTGATTGTCGGCCATCTTTTGGCGCTTGACATAACCCAAGCGCTCCATGGCCTGAAGAGCCGAGAATGTGGATGGTTCACTGATTCCAGCTTGTTCACTCAGTTGACGCTGGGTGAGCCCATCCCCCTTCCAAAGCACTCTCAAGAGCGTCCAGTGGCTGTACTGAACGCCCAAAGTTTTGAGTCTTTTTTGCAAAACACCTGACGTCTGCTTGAAGACCGTTTTGACCAAATGAGCAATCCTCTCATTGCTCAAAGCATCTTGGTGTTTGCTCATTTGGCCCGCTTGGTGATGGTTTCCTCAAACGATTTGGTCCACTTTTGCTCAGAATCGATCGCTTGAGCAGGATCCACAAACTTCATGGGCAAGCCACCGTAGGGAGCTGGAAACTTTTTAGAAACTGGTACAAAACTGTCTTGCTGCAACAAGGTTTGACCTTCGCTCAATAAAAAATCATAGAGCAAAACGGCTGCATTGGGGTGAGGTGCTTTCTTGAGCATTGCAATCGTGCTGGTCTGGGCAATCAAGGGCTCCAAGGGGAAATTCTCAATCGGTGCGCCCTTCTTCTTGAGTTGCTCAGGAATCCAGCTGTAGACCGTGAGCGCCATGGGCACTTCACCTGAGGAGACCAACATGGTGAGCAATGAGTGTCCCTTTCTGAGCGACATGGGATTGGTGTCCATGATGGAGCCAAAGAGTTTCAATCTTTTGTCTTCGCCCATCTCTTGAAGCAAGGTGCCAAACCAAACCTGATCGTAGGCCTCAATGCCCAGCAATCCCTTCCATTTGGGATTCAACAAATCTTGGTAGGTTTTGGGCAAATCTTCTTTCTTGACCTTGTTGGTGTTGTATGCAGCCACCCATACGTCAACGGTGAGCCCCGACCACTGGTGATGAGCAGGAAGGGCTTGGGGAATGAGATCTGCAAAGTAAGGCGACTTCACCTCTTGGAGCAACTTCTCACGGTAGGCGGCTTCGTTCTCAGGAGAGTTGTTTTGCACCAAATCAACATCAAAGTGCCCACCCTTGGCTTCGGTGATCACACGCTGCAAAACTCCCTCAGAACCAGAACGCCAAACTTTCACTTTGATGCCGTACTTCTTGGAAAACGCATCAAGCACTTTGGCAAGGGCTGGGTAGACGTCATAAACAGATACCTCTCCCTCCTTCAAGGCGCCTTCTAAAAGGCGCTGCTGTCGGTCGGCCCCTTGGTACATGGCCGCCTCAGCAGCGGTCATGATCGGTTTTCCCGTTTGTGCATGCCCCATCAGAGCGGTTGCTCCAAGGCTCAATAGGAAAGCTTTCAAGTACTTAGTGTTGATTTTGCTCACAACCGTCTCCTTTGTGATGTCTTCATTCAAAGCATTGACCCTCGAAGGTCAATGCATCACTGGTTTTTATAAAAAGCATCGGCCTTGCGTTTCAAGTAATCAAAATTCACCACGTATTGCTCTGGACGCGTGATGTTGTGGTGAAGTCTTTGAATGCTTTGGGCAGTGAACTGCTCTCCTGTGCCACCTGCAGCCATCACGGCCAATTGAATCTGACATGCGTTGTCAAGCATGATGGCCAAAATGGTCGCCTCTTCAACGCACGCCCCCACAACGGCAACGCCATGGTTTCTCATGAGCACCGCTTTGTGCGATCCCAAGGCTTTGGCAACACCTGCACCCATCTCGGGAGAACGAATCAGATCGATGGTTTCAGTGAAGTAAGGCAATCCATCGTAAAAAGCAACACTGGGTTGACTGATGGGCTCGAGTGCCTTGCCCGTTGCCGACAATGCGACTGCATAGGTTGGGTGGGTGTGAATCACACTCATCACATCGGGGCGCACTTTGTAGATTTCGGAGTGAATGAACACCTCGCTGTGGCGTCTGCCACCTCCTGCTATTTTCTCTCCCGTGAGATCACACACCACCATGTTCTCTGGCGTGATCTCATCAAAGCCAAAACTGTGGGGTTTCATGTAAAAGCGGTTCAGATCACTGGGCACGCGAATGGAGACATGCCCTCGGGTCAAGTCGCCTTGCCCTTGTTGCTCCAAAATGCGTCCTGCGTCTTTTAATTTTTGCGTGATTTCTTCAATGTTCATGATGTCTTTTTCTTGAGATGATGGATGGACCAAGGTGTAAGTCGGATTTATGCGGTCACAGGACTTTTGAACTCTTGGAAAGCTTTTGAGTTCTCGCCTTCGTAGACTTGCACCAAATCTTTGGCAATGGGCGAATATTTGGCGTGGGTGCGAAGCATGAAGCTTGCAAATCCATCGCTGTTGTGATGCTTTTTCTTTTCGTTGGGCAAATCGATACGCTCGTTTTTAAAGGGATCACGGACCAAGGCCATGGGGTCGAGTCCTTCTTGAACCTTTTTCATTTCACGCTTTAAGATGCGGCGGTACATGGCGATGCCTTTGTCTGTGGAGCCCAAGTTTTCTTGAGATCTGTCTGCAATGGTTCCTTGTGTGATCCAAGCCATGATGTCTTGTCCATCCACATTGTCCACAATGTAGTCACCATTGGCGTCAATGAAGGGGACGTTGTAGAGGTGAACTTCATTGAGCAGCTTTTCTGGCACTTTGACACCTTGGGGCGGAACGTATGCGTTGTACCAAAGATGAAGGGTGTGCTCATCGTCGACAGGAACGCGAATTTGAAAGGAAAAATAGCGCTGCGATTCATCCCCGTTGCCCACAGCCAAGGTGTTGGGGAAAACAATTGGGTGCCCAATGCGCCAATCGTCTCCATCCTCAGAATGACCCTCTAGCAAACGGTGCTTGGTCATGCCGTATTCAAACTCTTTGAAATCGATCTTTTGATGGTGTGCGCTGATCGCGACTTTGACACCTTCTTGTTCTTTCAAAAACTCGTAATGATGACCATGCAACCACTCGGTGTGAACGGGGTCGAGTGAGTTTTCCATGATTTGTAGCCAGTTGATGGGCAACAAAGCACGACCCAGCATTCGAATGGTGCCAGGATGCACAAACCCGTCCAGCCGTGGCAACAAGGGAGCCGGCAGCGGACCCATGTATGCAAACAAAAGGCCACCCAACTCTTGCACCAAGTATGCTGGAGTCGCCACCTTCTCTCTGAAGGCAGGATTATCGGGCTCATTGGGCTGATTCAGGCAGTGACCCTTTGCATCAAATTCCCACCCATGGTAAGGACAACGAATGCCGTTTTGAGTGGGGATGCCGTGAAAAAAAGATGCCCTGCGGTGAGGACAGTTTTCGGTGATCAAACCCAACTCACCCGAACGATTGCGATAAAGCACCAAGTCTTCACCCAACAATCGCACCTTCAAGGTCCATTTGTCCTTGATCTCGCTGGCAGCAGCAAAGGGCTGCCAATAGCGCCTCATCAACTCCCCCATGGGCGTGCCCTTGCCAACTTGTGTCAACATTTGATTTTGTTCTACGCTTTCCATCTCTCGCTCCTTGCTGATCGGCCACTTTGGACCCCACCCCAGGTGTTTGCACCCAGGCTTTGAAAACAATCAGTTCCAAAAGACCCAATGATCTTTCTTAGCTAACTAATTAAACAATCGACATCATGACCGAAACCGAAGTCATTTCCTCAGATCGATTTGCCTAATTTCCTAGTAAAAACCCTAATGAAACCATTAAAATTAAACAAAATGAACTATTTTTGATCAACCACAGGAAATGAGCAGAGAGATTATTTTTCTTAGTTGGCGAAATAAAATTACCCATGCATAAGCTTCAAACCGCGTCAAATTGACGCTCCTGAAGCAGGCTTCCACATGGTGGACAATAGCATTCAGGATCCAATGCATTTCAAAGCATTTGGAGCGAGTTTTCAACCATACTGATTTCAACTTGGAATGCACAACATGACCGATCAAACGCCTTACAAAAGAACCACTCGCAAAGCCGACGAATTGAGGGCGATCAAAATCACCCCCGGATTCACCTCTCACGCGGAAGGTTCGGTGCTGATTGAGTTTGGTCAGACACGTGTGCTTTGCAATTGCTCTGTGCTTGAAAAAGTACCTCCTCACCAAAAGGGCACCCAAGAGGGCTGGGTCACGGCTGAATATGGAATGCTTCCACGCTCCACGCACACCAGGAGCGATAGAGAGGCAGCCAAAGGCAAACAATCAGGGCGAACCCAGGAGATTCAGCGCTTGATTGGTCGCTCCATGAGAGCTGTTTTTGATCTGAAAAAACTCGGTGAGCGCACGCTACACCTGGACTGCGATGTCATTCAAGCAGATGGCGGCACACGCACCGCAAGCATCACAGGCGCATATGTGGCCGCTCAAATTGCAATTGACAAGCTCATGAAATCGGGCGTATTAAAAGAGAACCCCATCAAGGACGCGGTGGCAGCGATATCTGTGGGTCTTATGAACAACCATGCTCTCTTGGACCTGGATTACACGGAAGATTCTCAGTGTGACACGGACATGAATGTGGTGATGACAGGCTCTGGACATTTCGTGGAGGTGCAAGGCACTGCTGAGGGAGCCGCCTTCACACGAACTGAAATGAATGCTCTTTTAGACATCGCCCAAAAGGGCATTGAAGAACTCATCTCTCATCAAAAAAACGCACTGGGACATTGACCCCAACATGAAAAAGCTTGTTCTCGCCTCCAACAACAAAGGCAAATTGACCGAGTTGAACGCTTTGTTTGAACCCTTGGGGTTTGAGTTGATTGCTCAAAGCAGCCTGGGCATTTCCGAGGCACCTGAGCCCTTTCACACTTTTGTTGAAAACGCTCTCTCTAAAGCCAGGCACGCAAGCCAGATGAGTGGGCTTGCGGCCTTGGCCGATGATGCAGGGCTATGCGTGGACGCCTTTGATGGTGAACCTGGCGTACAAACTGCCTTTTATGCCACTCGCTTTGGTTACGCAAAAGGAGACGACAACAATGTCAAAGCACTCCTGGAGCAAATGAAAGGTATACAAAACAGACGTGCAGCCTTGGTGAGCACCCTCGTGGCTGTCAGGCACCCCAACGACCCCGAGCCTTTGATTGCAGTGGGACGCGCGGTGGGTGAGATCACACAAGAGCCCATCGGTGAACACGGTTTTGGCTTTGACCCCATCATGTGGATACCCTCTTTTGGAAAAACCTTTGCTGAACTGGACCCCAAGATCAAAAATGCCAACAGTCACAGGGGGCTGGCTGCCAAACGGATGTGCCAACTGATCACCGAAAGCTGGCTTTGATCAAACCCACACTTGAAGAGATGATGCGCCTTGGTACGCTTCAACTCCAATCCCTCCCCCCGCTCTCCTTGTACATTCATCTACCGTGGTGTTTGAAAAAGTGCCCCTACTGCGACTTCAACTCTCACGAGCTCAAGTCAACTGAACAACTCCAAGGCAAGCAGAAAGAATACATCCAAGCACTCGTTCAAGATTTGGAGCAGTCTCTCGAACTCATTTGGGGTCGCTCCATCCAAACCATTTTCATTGGTGGCGGTACACCCAGTTTGTTTGAGCCAGAACTGATTGATGAGCTCTTGAGTCTTGTGCGTGCCCGCGTCACATTGGCTGCCGATTGTGAAATCACACTCGAAGCCAACCCCGGCACCTTTGAGAAAGATCGATTCACAGCATTTAAATCTGCGGGTATCAATCGACTCTCCATCGGTGTACAAAGCTTCAATGATCGACACCTAAGCGCTTTGGGGCGGGTACACAACCGAACCCAGGCCATAGAGGCCATAGAGGAAGCGGCCTCAACCTTTAAAACATTCAATCTTGACTTGATGTACGCCCTACCCGGTCAAAGTTTAGAAGATTTCAAAGAGGATCTCTCAACGGCTCTGTCCTTTGACCCTCCCCACCTCTCGATCTATCACTTGACACTTGAGCCCAACACCTACTTTGCCAAATACCCCCCGAAAGATCTCCCTGACGAGGACACCGCATTTGACATGCTCGACTGGATCGCCCAAGAAACAGCCAAGCAAGGCCTCTCGCGCTATGAGGTCTCGGCGTTTGCAAAAACCAGCCATCGCTGTCAACACAACCTGAATTATTGGCATTTCGGCGACTACTTGGGCATTGGTGCTGGAGCCCACAGCAAACTGAGTTTTGCTCACCGCATCGTGAGACAAGTTCGCATACGAGACCCTCAAATGTATGTCTCTGCTGCAAGAGACGGATCACAATTGGCTCAACACCAAGAGATCAAACGCAAAAGCTTGCCCTTTGAGTTCATGCTCAATGCATTGAGACTGAAAGATGGCTTTGACATCAATGAGTACCTTGAGAGAACAGGACTTCCTGTATCTGGCATCCAAAAGCCAATCCAAGAAGCCATTGAAAAGGGATTTTTAACTCAAAAGGACTCTTGGCTGCAACCCACCACCAGGGGGTTTGACTTTTTGAATGACCTGACCAGCCTATTCCTTGAGGATTGAACACCTCTCTAGAGTTCGATTGCGGCAAACGCCACACAATGAGGGTCAGACCTCTTGAAGAGGGAGTATTTGAACTATAATAGTGAGATTACTTCAATCGACCTAAAGTAAAAGTAATCATTCAGACACATCCGGAAGCGTGGCAGAGTGGTCGATTGCACCGGTCTTGAAAACCGGCAACGGGAAACCGTTCGTGAGTTCGAATCTCACCGCTTCCGCCAACATGTTTCAACTTGAGTCTGACTCACAGTTTGATCGCATGAAAATTCTTAGAGTTCGGCAGCACCGTCGCCATGTCTGTACTCGAAACTCCCAACCAAGTTCCCATTGCCATGGCCAATTGATCCATGCCAGTGGTCGGAATGAGTCTTCCTTGTCCCACATCGTCAACACCATTGTTGGCAAGCGTTGGTGCAGTGCCAATGAACTTGGATGTTGTGGTTGGACCCCCAAACGTGAAATGATGCGAACCCCAACCGTGATCTGTACCGTCGCCATTGGAGGTGAGTGTTCTGCCAAAATCGGAGGCCGTGAAACTGAAGACGTTTTGCAAGAGGTTCATGTTGATGAGGGATGATTGGAACGCTGAAATGGCGTCTCCCACTTGCGACATGAGCTGAGGGTGAACTGTCGCGATGTGTTGATGCGTATCAAATCCACCCAGAGACACAAAGAACACTTGTCGCTTTGCTCCTATGGCTTGATTGGCTTTGATGATTCGAGCCACGATTTGCAATTGGGATGCAAGACTGTTTCCGGATGGAAATAAAGCACCAAATGGTGTGGTGCTACCAATTGCGGTGGATAAGCTGCTTTGAGCGGAAATGGCTCGGTTTACAGTCGTCGTGACTTGATCACTCATCGGTTGATTCAAGGGCGTTGAGATGATCGAGCGCAAAGCTGTGGCGACCGAACTGCTTCCAAAGGGACTACCTGATAATGCATTGATCGCAGTCGCACCACTAGAACTCACTTGGTACTGTGTCACCGAATTGCCCGTTAAAAACAAAGTCTGCCCTGCGGCAGAAATGGAACTGAACAAAGAATTTGAATTTGCTGACATCAGCAAACTCTCCATCTGTCCGCCCCAACCATCGACTTCCAAATTCGTCAACGATTGACTGAACTTTTGCTGATCGATGTGCGAGAAAAGCCTGGGTGGCAGGGGCACTGAATTGGCCATGTACTGAGACTTGGTGGTGGGCTGAATCAGTGTGCCAATGTTGAGCAAAACCGACATTTGGTTGTTGTTGAACAAGGACATGAGCGGCAACAAGTTAGGCTCAAGTGCAAATTGCAAGCCGTTGCCAAGAGGCTGAGATGGCGTCAAAACCGTATTGGCCAGTGTGGTACGGTCCAAGGCTATGGTAGGTCTGAGCGACTTGTACAAGTTGTAACTGTTGGTGTCGTATGGAACCACGGTATTGGCGTAATCATTGCCGCCATAAAAGTAAATGCAAACGAGAGCCTTGTAATCCGTGGCTGTGAAGGAGCTCGCTTGCGCCATCGATGACAGTGAGAGTGCGAGTGGTGCGGCAGTTCCAAGCGCTGTGTAATTGGCGATTTTTTTCAAAAATTCTCTTCTTGCAAGGTGCTTCATGTTTTGTCCTATCTCATCACTTGATAGTCAGGACTGGCCATGACCAAGAATACGGCTGCACGCACGCGGTTCAAAATCGAAGCAGCACTCGAGCTGGAAATCGCATTGATGCTGGTGGTAATGGCGTTCAGGGTTGACGATGAGAGCTGATTGGCTGTCAATAACAAGTTCAAACGAGCGATCAATTGAGATGCATTGGCCCCAATGGCAATCTCAGCGCTATAACTGGTCACCACATCAGATGCACCGCTGGTGACAAATTGTTGTAAGTAATTCAAATAACCAACGGCTGAGGACTCATTGATGATTTGCATCTCAGGGGCTAACAACTTTTGAGAATTCAGCGAAAAATTAGGAGGTGAGTAATTGGGCTCAAAGTAATTGAACACGGTTGGTGAACGCATGGGACTTTGATTCAAACGAGAAGACGGATCGCTGGTGTCTCCAATGCCCCAAACGCTCGTCGTGGTGGTCGCATTGAAGGTTCTCGCCCACTGCACCAATCTGAGCATGGGCTCTCGGATTTTGCCAATAGAAGTTGTCACATCTTGAGAGGCTTCCGAATCGAGCAACACAGCCTTGACCACTGCCAACAAATCGCCTCTAACGCCTGCGCCATTGTTGTTGAAAATTTTTGCCACACGACTCACATAAGCGGCGCTAGGATTAGAGCTCACCAGGCGTTGAATCATTTGTTTGGACACAAATGGAGCCACATTCGGGTGATTAAAAAGCGCCGTGATGATCAGATCCAGTGACTTTGCGCCTGTGGTGCCACTGGGTATGGTCACACCTAAAAACACATTGTTGGTTGTGCTTTGGTGAACGTTCTCGTTCATGACCATGGGTGTGATTGCATAGTTGTAGTTGGCGTTTGATCCACTGAAGTTCCAACCCGTGAGGGCTGCAGCCAAACCCATGACATCTGCTTCGTTGTAGGTGGGTATGGGTTGACCATCACTTCCCAAAACGGGTGACCCATCCAAATTGAGCTGATACAAGCCAATGGTGAAAAGTTGCATGACCTCGCGAGCGTAGTTTTCATCAGGATGGCGCGAGGTCGCGGTGTCTGCTTTTTGGCTTCCAGCCAGGCTCAAGTACTCTCCCATCGCTGGAGACAAAGTAACCGCCTTTAAAAGATCTTTGAAGTTGCCCAGAGCATTCTTCTCCAACGTATCCATGTACGAAGCTGCCATGAACTGTCGCCAAGCAACAGGGAGCCCCAATATTGAGACCACAAAAAATTCGGACCAAAATAAGGCAATTCGTTGAACCAACTGATTGGGCTCGCTGATCAAATGATGCCAAAGCACATTGTTCAATCCGGTCTCAGAGTTCATGTTGGCAGCAACGTCGTAACTTGATGCCACCAACCAGTCAACTCGGCTGATGGAGGGAACCAAAGAAGCTTGTTGATTGATCCATGCCTCTTTGCCATTGGCCTGAACAAACTGAATGTCCGCATCACTTGCGGCCAATCCCGCTTGAAGTAAAAAGCGAGCAGCCTCGCTTTGAGTCAAAGAAGCAACTGGAGCAGAGCCTGCAGAAGTTGAAGTGCTGGCGCCGCCAACAGAAGACACAGGAGAAGAGGAACTACTACCACCACCACCTCCACAAGCCTCAAGAATGGGAACTGCTGCAAGGGAAGCAATCAATCCAGGACTCAAAGTGGTTTGAGTGGGGCGCGAATTTTCTAATTCATTCACAAGAGGAGATTCATGAGCGACGTCAGCCACAACAGATCCTTAAGCTTTATTGATCGATCAGGCATCTTAAGTGAATCGATGTGTCACCACAAAGACAATTTCATCCTCGTGGTGAATTTGATCAATCTAGGGTAATCCCCAGATTGCATTCAATCAGCATACTAAAAAACCGACAACTGAATCTCGCCAGACTTATGCGCTAACACCCACCAAAACAGGTGCACCCAAGTCTTGTAGCATCGCCACATCAAGTGAAGAAATGCTCTTGACTTGACCCGGTCCAATTGCGTCGTACATCAAGTCGCCAGGAACATTCACGTGGTAGTAGGCTGAGCCAGTTCCACTCGATACGGGGGCCAAAGGTACAGGCCCACCATAGGCTGCCTCAGCATGAGAGCCAGTGAAGAAAGGTTGTCCATTCACCATAGAGACATAGGTATCGAATTGGGTTTTGAGCGTACTTGAAGCTCCAATTTCACCAGAGAAGCCCAAAGCATGCAGCATCTCATGCTCCAAAATCGTTGTCAGATCAAATTGTGACGCTCCCGGAGCTTGATTGGGATTGAGATTGAACTTGCTGTAATCGGCCATGTTGATGTAAACGGTCGCATCGGCAGTGCTTGAATTGACGTCTTGACCCGTTTGGCTCTCCACCAAAAACTCAGTGCTTACATTTGCACCGTGAGCTGTGGTTTGAATTGAAGAAGGAGCACTCACCAAAGCGGGAGAGGCCTCTGCTAAAACAGAAGCGGATGTGGATTCAGCCACCACTTGAATATCCAAACTTCCCTTTGCATTCAAGAATGCTCCGATCTTATTCAACGCTGAAGTCAAACAAGCTTGGACAGCACTTTCATCGTTTGCATAAGCAGCGAATTGGGACCAGTCGAGTGTGTAGGCGAAATGTGCAGCTGAACTTACAGTTGAACCGGTTCCTGAGTTGGCAGGCGTTGTCTGAGTTGGCGCTGTTGTGCTGCTGGAGGTGCTGAGAACTTGACCAGCGGCATTGAACACTGAAACACCAGTTGGAACAATTTTGGCGCTGAGCGTTTGATCTGCAAATTGCAAAGTGGTTCCCGAATTTGTGTGCTCTATACTGATGCCGGCAACTTCCACGTTGCTGGCGTCATAAATGTGAATGACACCCGTTTCGGTTTTCCATGTGTAAGAGGACAATTTCCCAGGAAAAGAAACTTTCTCAACATTGGCATCGACCAACTCTTGATGATCGGTAGAGTTCAGCACCAAGGTCTCACTGCCTGAATTACCAAACACGGCAACACCACTTTGATTCAAAGTGAAGCTTTGACCCACCCCAATCAAATAATCTTTCAGGGTGAATTGTGCAACACCTGAACTGCTTAGACTCAAAACGCCAATGGCGTTGCTGAAATCCAGCGTTTCGCTACTGTTTGCGCCAACTGTCCAGCTCAAAATTTTGTTGTTGTTGGCGTCTAAAACATTCAGCACATTGCCACTTGAGGTGATGCTGCTCGATGTGTAGAGTGAGGTTCCAATGTTGAATTGGCTCACATTGGCATCAGACACAACTCCAACAATGCCAGCGGGGATGTTCAAAACATCGTTGCTCGCGCCCATGATGGTGATGTTGCCGTTGGGAAGAGACACGTTCAAATTGGGAATCAATTGAACTTTGTCATAGTGAATTTGCTCATATCCATATGAATTGACGCTCAATGTAATAGAGCTTTTGTCTCCAAAGTTCACATGTACACCGGAAGTGCTCGAACCAATCGTGGCCATGAAATGACCGGTGTTGTTGTACAAATAAACACCATTTGTACCGTTGCCAATGAAGCCATAGCTGAATATGCCACCCGTGAGATTGATGTTCTCAATGGAACCCAAAAGACTCACATTGTTGATCGAGTCAGAAATGTTCACACTCTCAGTACCAGTCGAGCCCGTGATAGAACCATCTGTCGATTTAACGGTGTAGATTTGGTTGGGCGTTAAATTAACGTTCACTTTTGTAGAAGTGTTTGCCGTGGTGGTAGCAGTCAAAGTGGTCATTCTCATCTCTATCCCAAAATGGTTATCCAATGATTTACGTCTATAACCTTAACAAAATGTCGCAATTTGAATATCGACATTACGGCATATTACTTCAGCTTACTTTTTAAGTAATTCAGTTTTATTTGTAAATTTTTACATACTCCATGGTTGAATGGCTTAAATTAAAACTTTATGCGTATTTATTGCGTGAGTAACTTGAGCCCTTTAGAGTTCTTTTAATTTCTTTTAAAACCCAATTTAAGTCTTTCAACTTCTAGAAAAAAATCTATCAATCGGCAATTCAAGAATACAGACATCTCTTCTGTCTGACTGCCGTCATATTCATGAACCTGCATGTTAGTATGAAACAATTAAAAGATTCCATCGAACTTTTCTTATTGAATAGAAAACATGACCATACTTAGCATGACGGGCTTTGCCTCAGCCCAAACCCAGATCATTGACCCCATGGGTAGCTCACTGCGCTTGGGGCTTGAGGTGAGAAGCGTAAACAGTCGCTTTTTAGACTTGAGCTTCAAAATGCCTGACGAACTTCGAGCACATGAACCACAACTCAGAGAGCTGATCACCAAAAAGTTAAAGCGTGGCAAAGTTGAACTGAGACTCTTTTTAGAAAACCCCAAGGATTCATCAACATTTGCACCATCTGACAAAGCCCTTCAAGATTTGTCTCAATTGCAAAAACACATCCTTGAGTTTTTCCCTGGCGCAGCTGGCTTGAGTGTGGCTGAGATTTTGAAATTATCCGATCAACCCACCCAAATTCCTCAAGATCTTCAAGCTCCCATCTCCACGCTTGCCTCACAAGTCTTGGATCAATTGATCGAGTCTCGATCCAAGGAGGGGCAACGCTTGGTGGAGTCGTTGCTCGAAAGACTTCATCAACTGAGAGCCTTGGCCTCCAGTGCCGCTCCCTTGGTTCCTTTGTTGGTTCAAGCGCAGAGGCAAAAATTCTTGGATCGATGGCAAGAAGCATTGAATCTTGAGGGTGACTCACAAGTCCTGCCCGAACAAGCACAAGACCGCGCTTTGAGCGAGGCGACGGCTTTTGCCATTCGCATTGATGTGGCTGAGGAGCTCACTCGGTTGAAGGCTCACCTTGATGAAATTGAGACCTGTTTGACCTCCAAGCAGCCCGAGGGAGTAGGTAAACGCTTGGATTTCTTGATCCAAGAGTTGCACCGTGAATCCAACACGCTGGGATCAAAATCCACCGCTCTTGAACTCTCAAGGATATCGGTGGACATGAAGGTTTTGATCGAGCAAATGAGAGAACAGGTCCAAAATCTGGAATAACGCCTGACTTTTGTGGGCTAGACCTCTTGGAATACCCCAAGGAAATGCCCTTTCAAGTTAAAATATTCAACCATCTTGCAAAGACGGTTTGACTGGCCTTTTTCCTGTTTTTTTTTGAAACTGGCACCCCAACTTTTCACCATTTCACTTTTTCAAGCATGAACGTTTATCCAGGCAACTTGTATGTGGTCGCCGCCCCAAGTGGAGCGGGGAAATCGAGCTTGGTCAAAGCGTTGATGGAGCTCGACAGTCGTGTCCGCCCATCCGTTTCACACACCACCCGTGAGCCCAGGGGCCAGGAAAAGGACGGCCGCGAATACCATTTCGTTGACAATGCCCAATTTGACGAGCTGATTGAACAAAATGCCTTTTTGGAGTGGGCACATGTTCACGGACACCGCTACGGTACGTCCAAAAAAACGATTGAAGACAGAATCGCCCTGGGCGGGGATGTGATCTTGGAGATTGACTTCCAAGGCGCCATTCAAATCAAAAAAATCTTCGAAAACGCCGTTTTGATCTTCATTTTGCCCCCGAGTTTGGTTGAATTGCGCTCTCGCCTTGAGCGCAGGGGTGAGGATTCTGCTGCAACCATTGATTTGCGCATCCAAAACGCCGAAATTGAGATGAAAAGGGCACAAGACTTCGATTTCGTTATAATCAATGAGTTGTTTGAAACGGCTTTGTTTGATCTCAAAGCCATCGTTCATTCTCAAAGACTCAAGTACGCGGCCCAAAGACGCATCCGAAAAGACATCTTTGCTGCCCTACACATTCCCTGAACCCAAGATTCAGCTCTTTTTTCTTCCGGAGAAAATCCATGGCCCGTATTACTGTTGAAGACTGCTTACTGCAAATCCCCAATCGCTTTCAATTGGTTTTGGCAGCCACTTACAGAGCCAGAATGCTCAGCCAAGGCCACACGGCCAAAGTGGAGAGCAAAAACAAGCCCTGTGTAACCGCATTGAGAGAAATTGCTGAAGGCAAAATTGGCCTGGAAATGCTCAAAAAAGTACCAGGCTGATCCTTGGTTGAAGCCCAAGACTGAGCTTCACACTCTATTATTTCTCTCTCACATGCCCCACCTAAAGGTGTCTCTTTGGTGGGGTATTTTGTTTTTCATGGTCCTCTAGGTGTAAAGTACAGCTTATGAGTGCCGTCATCAAGCCCATTTCAGTCCCTCCGCAAGTGGCTGCTGTCAATGCAGCTTCTGCGAGCTTCGCTGCGCTCGTGAGCAAATTGGAATACCTCAACGCCGACCAAATTGATTTGATCCGGCAGGCTTACCGATATGCCGATCAGGCTCATTTGGGTCAAAAACGCAGCTCAGGCGAGCCCTACATCACTCACCCCATTGCGGTGGCAACACAATGCGCTGAATGGCGCTTGGACGCTCAAGCATTGATGGCTGCTTTGCTGCACGATGCCATGGAAGATTGTGGTGTCAGCAAGCAAGACTTGATCGAGAGATTTGGCTCTCCAGTGGCTGAATTGGTGGATGGACTCACCAAACTCGATAAGCTTCAGTTCACCACCCGTGAGGAGGGACAAGCAGAGTCCTTTAGAAAAATGCTCCTGGCCATGGCCAGAGATGTGCGTGTGATTTTGATCAAACTAGCAGATCGCACACACAACATGAGAACCATGGGAGACTTGCCCAGAGCCAAGTGGTCTCGAATTTCCAGCGAAACCATTGAAATTTATGCACCCATTGCCAATCGCCTTGGACTGAATCAAACCTATCGAGAGCTCCAAGAGTTGGCTTTCAGACACTTGATGCCTTGGCGCCATCAGGTTTTGGGAAAAGCCATCACTCGCTCCAGAAACCGCAGACGCGATTTGCTCAAGAAAGTTCAATCCGAAGTTGAATTGACATTTGAAAAGGCAAAGCTTCCGGTCAAAATCCGTGGTCGAGAAAAAACACTCTACTCCATCTACAAAAAGATGACCAGCAAACACCTGAGCTTTGCACAGGTGACTGACATCTATGGCATGCGATTGATTTTGCCAACTGTCACGGACTGCTATACGGCTCTTGGTCTCTTGCACCAACTCTACAAACCAGTACCCGGAAAATTCAAAGATCACATCGCGATCTCTAAGCTCAATGGCTACCAATCCCTACACACGACATTGGTGGGACCCTCAGGCATCAACATTGAGTTTCAAATGCGAACAGAGTCCATGCACGTGGTCGCAGAAAAAGGGGTAGCAGCCCACTGGCTCTACAAAACACAAGAGCCCAACGGAGAACACGCTGAAAGACTTGGCAACCAGTGGTTGCAGTCTTTGTTGGACATTCAAAACGAGAACTTGGATGCCTCTGAATTTTGGGATCACGTCAAAGTTGACCTCTTCCCAGATGCTGTCTATGTCTTCACTCCCAAGAGCCGCATCATGGCCTTGCCACGCGGAGCAACGGTAGTGGATTTTGCTTACGCCGTGCACAGCAAAATTGGAGACCGCACACAAGGCGCGCGCGTCAATGGAGAGAGTGTTGCGTTGCGCACGGAGCTTAAAAATGGCGATGTCATTGAAATCGTAACATCTGAGCACCCCAGCCCCAACCCTGCTTGGCTGTCCTTTGTGAGAACAGCCCGAGCACGCTCCAAGATTCGCCACTACCTTAAAACCATGGCTCAAACGGAGTCTTTGGAGCTCGGGGAAAAATTGCTGACCCAAGCCCTTCGTGCCGAGGGCATTGAAAAAATCCCCCATGACTCTCTAGCCAATCAAGCCCTTTGGGACAAAATCTTTCGCTTCACGAGCAGCAAAAGCAAGCATGAACTTTTGGTGGACATTGGTCTTGGTAAAAGGGTGGCCAGTATCGTTGCAAAGCGCCTCACCGCTTTGCTCGTTGAAGCCGGTGAAAAGCCTGACACCCTTCTCATCAGCCAAGAACGGTTTGTCACAAGCGATCACCTATCCCAAGGAAGCGTGGTCGTCGATGGAAGTGAGAATGCATCGGTTCAGTTTGCTCGCTGCTGCCACCCAGTTCCAGGAGACTCCATATGCGGCTACTTGGGCCACGGCGAGGGACTGGTGATACACCGCGAGGAGTGCGCGACAGCCCAAAAACTCAGACACAAAGACAGCGAGCGCTTCATCTATGTGGAATGGTCCGATGAGCCTGCAAGGGCATTTGAATCCATGCTCCTCGTGACCGTGACCAATGGACCTGGCGTGCTGGCCAAAGTGGCAACCTCCATCTCACAAAGTGAAGGGGATATCACGCATGTGAACATGGAAGAGGACATGGGCGGCCTGGAATCGATTGATTTGCGCTTTACGGTTGCAGTGCGAGATCACATTCATTTGGATACGGTACTCAAGGACCTCAGGAGAACCTCTTGTGTCACGCACGCCAGCCGAGTGCTGCCCACAAAAGCCACCAGCGCACTCTGAGC